>JBAVYF010000356.1:0-6320 GCA_049698655.1 Occallatibacter sp.
TCCCGTCGCCACCGTCCAGGTAGTGTTAGCAGGCCCTAAGTCGCCGCGCAGGATCCAGTTGCATCCCCCGCCGCTCATGCGATGTAATGCTTTGCAGCAGCCAATTCTTCCGGCAACAACGAATACCGGAAAATGCAGGAGACACCGTGACCGGCAAACTGGAGTTGATCGTTGGCCCCATGCGCAGCAACAAGACCGCCGAACTGCTGCGCAGAATCGAGACGCGCCGCCAGTACGCCAAGCAGTACGTCCTGCTTCTCAAGCCCTCCGAGGACACCAAAGCCGCGGTTGGACTGGTGGAAAGCCGCAACCGGAACGGCTGCGGAAAGATGGAAGCCGTTGAATTCCGTTCCGCCGACCCCTGGTCGGTTCTGCCCGTCCTGGCAGCCACGGAACAGCAGATCGGCAAGCGCGTCGAATGTGTCGCCATCGACGAGGGCCAGTTTGTCCAGGACCTCTTTCACTTCACCCGCCGCCTGCTCGAAACGGGCTACGACGTGATGGTCTCCGGCCTCGAACTCGATTTTCGCGGAATGCCCTTCGGCGAAATGATGGATCTCTCCTGGCTGGTGCGCACCTACTCAGGGAGCGTCACCGAGCTGGTGGCCTATTGCGCCTGCGGAGCCAAGGCCCTCTACCCGCAGCGCTTCATCGATGGAAAACCCGCCTCCTACGACAGCCCCATCATCATGGCCGGCGACAACTATGAGCCACGCTGCGCCGACCACTTTATCCTGCCCGGACGGCCGCACTAGCGGAAGGCTCGGGCGGCTCCGCGGCAGAGAAACCTCACATCGACCGGAGAATCGGGGTGTCCCATGTCCGGATTCTCGGGCCTGGGAGCCGACTCAGCCTCACTCGCTCGGTTTGATAATCGGCGATTTTTAGAGCGGTTCCACAATTCACGTGCTCTTTCTGTCATCGTGCAGGGTGGCATTTACTTACACCCCAGCGACGAATACCTATCGCTGGGGACCCCGTTGAGGAAAATGCCACTTGAGGGCAGTGGTTTCGGGGTACAGCAATTGTGGAACCGCTATAACTTGTTGAACAGTAAGCGAACGAGGAGTTCTCGCCATCCAAAGCATCATTTCAGTGCCTGGAAGCCAAACGTCCAGCCGCGCGCTCGAGCATAGTTGTTTGCGGCATTGACTGAATCGGAATACTTGATCTGTATTTGCGTCTTGGCCGGGTCGCTCGAAGCCAGGTAGGGAAAGAGTCTTGAAAATACGCCGAACCCTGCAAGAGGCAGCAGAATAGATGCGTCGCCGTAACCTTCGAACCGTTGACTCTTGGCCCTTGTCAGGTCGAGGGGCAGGTACCAGGCTCCCAGGTCAATCGTGCTTCCCATGCAATACTGAGCCGGCGAGGCGGCAGCAGCACCGGCCGGAGGCGTGGGCTTGCCTATCTTGCCCAGCCATCCAAATACCTTGCAGCTTACCGGCACCGTAATCGAAGACCAGGAGAGAGATGGATTGAGTGAAAAGTCGTCCACCGACAGCAGGGGCGACTTGGCTGTTACCAGTTGATGGAAGCGATGCGTGTATAGTCCCCCAAGCGCGAGCGAAGGCGCCAGCGGTGCTGAGATCGCCTGATTGTTGAAGACCGGCGCCGACTTCGACCAGGGCGTCAACAGGCTCGCGGAGAGGCTCGTAACGGCAGAGAGATTTGTCGCCGTCTGGTTGCCCTGAATTCTCTCTTCAAGCTGAACAGGCGAATAGACCTTTGGAAACAGGTCGCGTTGCGCGCCGAATGCGGCCAGGAATGCGCTCTTGCTGTCTTTCTCGTCCGTTGAAAACAGGTCGGTGCTCTTTGCATAGAAATTCACGGGAGAGTTGTGGAACAGGTCCGTCTCTGCAAGGGCCAGGGTCATTTGCCCCACGTCTCGGCTTTTCCCGTTTGTCAACGCTTCTCCGGGCGCCGATTGCAGTGTTCCCGACGATGTGAATTGATTGCTTGAGGTCAGCTTCAACTTGCCATCGGATTGGGCCAGAATCTCGGGCTTGCCGTTATTGGAATAGTAGAGAGTCACCTGCACCAGGTCGGTGTTCTTCACCCGCGAATTCAGAAACAGAGAGACGCCGCCCGGATCGCCCGCTCCATCGCAGCTCGTGAATAGCTTCCCCGTCCTCAGGTCGATCCCGTCTGGGACGATATCCCGAAACTCGACCACGCGGGGCGGGTTCCTGGGGGGTGTATCGACAATCTCGATCTTGTAGGAGGCAGGCGAAAGGCAGTTCCAGTGTTTGTTATTGACTGCCTGGTTGACAGCGTCAAAGATCAGGGTTGGGCTATTCAAACTCACGTGGATCGTATCCATCGGTTCGAGGGATGGATAGCGAATCAGGGCTCTCTCAATCACCGTCAGGACTGGCGGTGTGACGGGAGCCGGAGCGGCTGCCGCCGGGGTAACAGGTTTGTCGCTGGCATTCTGCGCAATGGCAACAATGGCGCTTGCCGGCATGAGGCCAAGAATGAGGGCGTAAGAACCTGCTCTGAGAATCGATTTCATCCGAGTCCCGCAATCAGAGCGATCACCGTGCTCATTACGGTTCCTGGCGCGTCGAGTGCGATCCCCACCTTGATCTGCTGCGCCTGTGAATAGCACGAGGGGGGAATAATCTGCGGTGAGTTCCCGGTCAACCCGTCTTGGACCGTCTTCCATTGTGCTCCCTTGCTTCCGCCAGGGAAGGCCGCCGAGACAAGAGCGGCGTTGAACGTCGTAAGCGTCCCAGCGGGGTACGTCCCTGCCGCAAGCGACTGGAGATAGCCTCCAACATAATTCTGTAGGTTTCTGTAGTTGTTCAACAGATCGAGAAACGTATTCGCCGCCAAATCCCCCGTGTTCAATGGGAGGCCTGTGTTCAGCGTGGCCGACTGAACGAAGTTATTCTGGTACGCCGTGGGAATAACGGCAGCGATTGTGGCTTTTGCAAAGTGGATTGGATCCATGGCAAGCGCATTCGTGTTGAATGAGCATGCGGTCTGGAAACCGTGAAGATAGTAAAAGCAGGTCTGGAGAGCAAAACCCTGGGGTGAGGTTGGCATAAGTCTCCTTAACTATTACGCCGCTATGCTACGCTTCGCGGCCCTGCGAAGAGCCTGATCCACTCTTCTGCTCGTCGACACACCGGGCGACGAGACTCGAGACTAAAGAGCGCCCAGAGAATGAGGATCATAAACCGAATGAATAACAAAGGAAGGATCGTGGTTTTGGATCCCCTGACTGAATGACACCAAAACAACCTGGCAGCGTCAAGAACTTTATATAAATTGAATGGAAATTACAAGGGCAAAGGTAATGCATTCGCGCAGACCAACCTATCACCATCAATATCGGTGAACCTGGTAACTTCCGGTCACGGCGGGGCGCCCGCTTCCTGACAGAAAAGGGCCACACCGCATCAGCGGAATGGCCCTTTGTCTAGGTTTGCGGCCGGAGTTACTTTGCCGCCACCAGCGGCCTGGTGCTGAGGCTGCCGTCCTTGTAGCCCCGGGCGATCTCGGCAATCGGAACCGCCTTGTAGTCGCCCGCGTGGCCGGCCTGGCCGAACTGCGTCATGCGCTGCGCCACCACCTTCTGCATCGCCTCGCGCGCCGGCTTCAGGTAATCGCGCGGATCGAACTTCTCCGGCTGCGTCCACAGCACCTTGCGAATGGCTCCGGTGATGGCCAGACGGTTGTCCGTGTCCACGTTGACCTTGCGCACGCCGTTGCGGATGCCCAGCTGAATCTCTTCCACCGGCACACCCCAGGTCTCCTTCAGCTTGCCGCCGTACTGGTTGATGATGTCCTGCAAATCCTTGGGCACCGACGAGCTGCCGTGCATCACCAGATGAGTCTTGGGCAGGCGCTTGTGGATGGCGATGAGGACGTCCATCTTGAGGACCGAGCCGTCGGGCTTCTTCGAGAACTTGTAAGCGCCGTGGCTGGTGCCGATGGCGATGGCCAGCGCGTCCACGCCGGTCAGCTCGGCAAACTCGACCGCCTGGTCGGGGTCGGTGATGTGCTCCAGGCCCGAACCGCCCGCGCCGTGGCCGTCTTCGACGCCGCCCAGCACGCCGATCTCGCCCTCGACGGTGACCCCGCGCTCATGCGCGAAATCAACCACCTTTTTGGTGACTGCGACGTTCTCTTCAAAGCTGGCCGGGGTCTTTCCATCTTCCTTCAGCGAGCCGTCCATCATGACCGAGGTGTAGCCCAGCTCGATGGCGCTCCTGCAGGTCTCGAAGCTGTTGCCGTGATCCTGGTGCATGGCGATGGGAATCTCCGGATACAGCTCGCTGGCGGCCAGAATGAGGTGGAAAAGATACTTGTCCTGGGCAAAGGCGCGCGCGCCGCGGCTGGCCTGGACGATGACCGGCGAGTTGGTCTGCTTCGCCGCCTCCATAATGGCCTGAATCTGTTCCATATCGTTGACGTTGAATGCGCCGACGCCATAACCGCCCTTGGCGGCCTCGTCGAGCAACTGCCGCATGGAGACTAGAGGCATGTGAATTTCTCCTGTGCGCCGGAAGTCCGGCGCGTTGAGTTTGGGGTCCGGCCGCCTGTATCTTCGGGTGCTTCAGAGCAGGCAATCTGCCTGACGGGCGGCAAAAACCGCGATCATCTTTATGGTAGCAGGAACGCGCAAGGGAAAAGTGTGCGCTTCAGCACAGGCGCAAAAACGTGGCTTTGGCGGTTCAATTCAGGCAGGGACGTTCCGATATGGACGGCCTCTCTTGACAGCAATGCGGCCTGCTCCTAACCTTCCCTTATGGAACTTCAGCTTCCCGAACGTCAGGCGGCGGGTCTCGCCAGCCTCTCTACGCGCACCGGACGCAGTACCTCGGAACTGGCGGCGGAGGCCGTGGACCGCCTGCTCGCCCAGGAGAACTGGTTCGACGCGCAGGTGCAGTTGGGAATCGATCAGATTGCCCGCGGCGAATTCCTTGAAGAGGAAGAGATGGACGCTCGCGTGGCGCGGATGATGCGTGCTTGAGACGGCTGCGATGGTCGATGGCCGCGGCTGACGATCTGGAAAGCATCGCCAACTACCTCTGGCTTTACCACCCCTCCTTCGCCGCCTCCACCATTCAACGGCTCTACGACGCGGCCCAGTCGCTCAAGGCGTTTCCCTATGCAGGCCGCGCTGGCATGAAGAGCGGCACGCGCGAGTTGGTTCTTACGCCGCTGCCTTATCTTTTGATTTATAGCGTGGACGATCTCACGATTCACATCCTGCGCTTTCTTCACGCCGCTCAGGATCGTCCTTAATGCAACAACCACGCCATCTCTGGCGAGGCGCTACACACCCAGCACAGCCCGCTGCGCCACGAAGATTTCTTTCAATCCTGCCTCGGCCAGATCGATGAGACCGTTCAACTGCGCCCGCGAGAAGCTGCCCTTCTCCGCCGTGGCCTGGGTCTCGATCAGCCCGCCGTCGGCGGTCATCACCACGTTCATGTCCACCTCGGCCTGCGAGTCTTCCTCATAGCATAGGTCCAGCAGAGCAGTGCCGCCGACGATGCCCACCGAGGTCGCGGCGACCAGTTGTTTCAGCGGCGATGCTTTGAGCGTCCCTGCCTCTACGAGCGCCCGCAGCGCCAGAGCCAGCGCAACCGCGGCGCCGGTAATCGCCGCGGTGCGCGTGCCGCCGTCGGCCTGAATCACGTCGCAGTCCAGAATCACCGTGCGCTCGCCCAGCGCCTTCATGTCCACGACAGACCGCAGGCTGCGGCCAATCAGCCGCTGAATCTCGTGCGTCCGCCCGCCGATCTTGCCCCGCTCACTTTCTCGAGGAGTCCGCGTCACCGTCGCGCGCGGCAGCATGGAGTATTCCGCCGTCACCCAGCCGCGGCCCGAGTTGCGCAGCCAGCCCGGAACTCCCTGCTCCACGGTGGCGCAGGTCAGCACCCGCGTGTTGCCCAAAGAAACCAGCACCGAGCCCTCGGCGGTCTGTACAAAGCCCGGCGTGAGCGTGAGCGGGCGAAGCTGGAGCGGACTCCTGCCGCCGGGACGAAAGTAGGAAGAAGCTGCTGCATCGTGCATGAAGAAATTGTACGGGAAGCACCTCGCCTGAGAACCTACAATGCGGCCCCAAGCTTCCAGTTCCGGGATGGGAATTCGCTGATTTCCGAATCCGATTCAGGAATCTCCTCCTAACTCACTGAAACGGCGCACCTTGCCCACACCACACCCCTTCTATCTTTCCCGTTTTGGAACAATACGCTCCTCCCTGCCCCTTCCCTCTTTCTGGGAAATAGACGCGGAACCCCTCCCTTATCAGGAACTTAATCCGACTGTCCTGGTTTGGCACGCCACGTGTATTAGAAGTGGAC
>JBAVYF010000357.1:0-5118 GCA_049698655.1 Occallatibacter sp.
CGGCATACATTATGGAGCCGCGCGTCCTTCCCAACGGAGAAACGCATCCCCCATGGATGCAAGACGGAACCATTGTAAGCGAATCAAGCGGTCCCAGGACATTTGCGGCCAGCGCTTGCCGAATCCCGTTTGTCTGTATACTCACCCCTGAGTTTACCCGCTGCTGCTTGACCTTGATCCGCCACGACGCGCCGCTTCCTATTGGGTGCGCCATTGCGCGACCGGGTCAGCCTGGCGGTGGGAGCCTGCGTGCTGGCCGTGGCGATTCTCGCATGGTGAGAGCATCTTTTCAGCTTGCCGGAACGTCCAAATAGTTGTGTGGGCGGCCTATTTTGCAACCTATGCGCCATGGCCGCGCTGCTTCGTCTACCATAGTAGTTTCAATAGGTTGTTGGAACGGACCGGAGTTTGAGCGCCGTCCGGTTCCCGAATCCTGAGCGAGTACCTGCCTTATGTGGATTGTCCGGCTTGCGCTGCGGCGGCCTTACACTTTTGTCGTCTTTGCGCTATTGATTCTGATCCTCGGCGTATTCAGCATCCTGTCGATGCCCACGGACATCTTTCCCAATATCGACATTCCAGTGGTGACGGTGGTGTGGAACTTCAATGGCCTCTCGGCGCAGGAGATGGCCAACCGCATTGTGACCAACAGCGAACGCGGCATGACCACCACAGTCAACGACATCGAGCACATCGAGTCGCAATCGCTCAACGGCCTGGCCATTATCAAGATTTTCTTTCAGCCGCACGTGAACATCGGCAACGCGGTGGCGCAGGTGACGGCCATCTGCCAGGTGCAGTTGCGCAGCTTGCCGCCCGGCTCCACGCCGCCCTTCATCATCCAGTACAACGCCTCCAGCGTGCCCATTCTGATGCTGGGCCTCTCCGGGCAGGGCCTCAACGAGCAGCAGGTCTTCGACCTGGGAACGAATACCATCCGCACCCAGCTAGCTACCATAGAAGGCGCGCAGACGCCCTATCCCTACGGCGGCAAGCAGCGCCAGATTCAGGTGGACCTGGACCTGCATGCATTACAGGCCAAGGGGCTATCGCCTATCGATGTGGTCAACGCCGTCTCCGCGCAGAACCTGATCGCGCCCTCCGGCACCATGAAGATCGATCGCTTCGAGTACGCCGTCGAGACCAACTCCGCTCCACAGATCGTCGAAGAGCTGAACGACCTGCCCATCAAGGTGGTGAACGGCGCCGTGGTTTACATCCGCGACGTGGCCCACGTGCGCGACGGCTACCCGCCACAGACCAACATCGTGCGGGTAGACGGCAGTCGCGCCATCATGATGAGCATCATGAAGACTGGCTCGGCCTCCACGCTCGACATCATCCGGGGAGTTCACGAAAAGCTGGAGAGCATCAAGGGCCAGTTGCCGCCGCAGTTGCAGATCAAAGCGCTCTCCGACCAGTCGATCTTCGTCCGCGGCGCCATCGACGGCGTGGTCCGCGAAGCCATTATCGCCGCCTGTCTCACCGCCATCATGATCCTGGTTTTTCTCGGCAGTTGGCGCTCCACCATCATCATTGCCGTCTCCATTCCGCTCTCTATTCTCTGTTCGCTCTGTGTGCTCTACATGTTGCACGAGACCATCAACATCATGACTCTGGGAGGCATGGCGCTTGCCGTCGGCATCCTGGTGGACGATGCTACTGTGGCAATCGAAAACATCAACCGCAACCTGGAGTCGGGCAAGGAACTGGAACAATCCATCCTCGACGGCTCCGCGCAGATTGCAGTTCCCGCGCTGGTCTCCACACTGGCGATCTGCATCGTCTTTGTGCCCATGTTCTTCCTCGGCGGTGTAGCGCGCTACCTGTTCGTCCCCATGGCCGAAGCGGTGGTCTTTGCCATGCTGGCCAGCTATCTGCTCTCCCGTACATTGGTCCCCACCATGGCCAAGTACCTGCTCAAGGAGCACGGCGATGCCGAAGTTGCCAGAAAACTCTCCAGCCGCAATCCATTCATCCGCTTTCAACTGGGGTTCGAATCCGGCTTTGAGAAGTTCCGCCACGGCTACCTGCGTTTGCTCACTCTGTGCATGGATCACTCCGCGGTCTTTCTGATCCTCTTCATGGTCCTCGCGCTGGGGTCGGTGGCGCTGTTGGAGCCCTGGCTCGGCCAGGACTTCTTCCCCTCGGTGGACGCCGGCCAGTTCAAGATTCACGTCCGCGCCCGCACCGGCACGCGCATCGAGGAAACGACCGCGCTCTGCGATCACATCGACGCGACCATCCGCCGGCAGATTCCGGCCAAAGAACTGGCCACAATTGTGGACAATGTAGGCGTGCCCTACTCCGGACTGAACCTCTCTTACTCGACCTCGGCGCCTATCGGCCCGGCCGACGCCGACATCCAGGTGCAACTGACCGAGAACCACCATCCCACCGCGGCTTATGTCGAGCGCCTTCGCACCACTCTGGCTCGCCAGTATCCAGGCGTCACCTTTTATGTGCTGCCAGTGGACATTGTTACCCAGATTCTCAACTTCGGCCTCTCGGCGCCCATCGATATCCAGGTTGTCGGCCCGAATCTGGAGGCCAACCGCGCTCTCGCCGCGCGCATGTTGAATGAGGTCCGTTATGTTCCCGGCGCCGCCGACGCGCGCATCCAACAGCCCTTCAACTACCCTAATATGACGGTGGACGTGGACCGCACCCGCGCCCAGGAGATAGGCCTGACCCAGCAGAATGTGGCGCAAAGCCTGCTGGTGGCTCTCAGCGGCAGCTTCCAGACCTCTCCCAGCTTCTATCTGGATCCCAAGAACGGGGTTTCCTACAACGTCGCAATCCAGGCTCCGCAGTACAAGCTCGACTCGCTGGCCGCGCTCGAAAGCCTGCCCGTTACAGGCACAATCCCGGCGCAACAGACCACAGGAGCTAACGCCACAGGCGTTCCGGGCACGCCGCCGCCGGTCAATGTTCTCGGCAATCTGGCGTCCATCACACCGGGCACGGAGATGGGCACAGTAAGCCACTACGACGTGCAGCCGGTCATCGACATCTACGCCAATGTAGACGGGACCGACCTGGGCACAGTGACGCGCAAGATAGAAAAGATCATCGACGCGCACCAGGCTGAGTTGCCGCGCGGCTCGCACTTCATCCTGCGCGGCCAGAGCGAGACCATGAAAACGTCCTACATTGGCCTGCTGGGAGGCCTCGCGTTTTCCATTCTGCTGGTTTACCTGTTGATTGTGGTCAACTTCCAGTCATGGCTTGATCCGTTTCTGATCATCGCGGCGCTGCCGGCGGCCCTGGCCGGCATTGTCTGGTTCCTTTTCCTCACCAATACGCGGCTCAGCGTCCCCGCGCTGACCGGCGCCATCATGTGCATGGGTGTGGCCACGGCCAACTCCATTCTGGTGGTAACCTTTTCCCGCGAGCAGTTGGAGATACTGGTGGGCGACGCGCGCCGGGCCGCGCTCAACGCCGGCTTTGTCCGTCTGCGCCCGGTGCTGATGACTGCCCTGGCCATGATTATCGGCATGGTGCCCATGGCCATGGGCCTGGGCGACGGCGGCGAGCAGAACGCCCCGCTGGGCCGAGCCGTCATCGGCGGCCTCCTGTTGGCCACCGTGGCCACGCTCTTTTTTGTGCCTACGTTTTTCTCTGTCGTCCACGGCTGGCTGGAAGGCCGCCGCAAGACGGCTCACGACGCTGCACTGGCCGGAACATTCGACGAGTTCGACGAGATACCGGAGTAATTCTTCATGACCAACGAGTCTAATCCGAACCTGCAACCGGAACACCATCACGAAACCGCGCCGGAACAGAAGCCTATCTCGCCGCGCAAGGCCCTCGTGGGTGTGGCCGTCGTGCTCGTCGTCGCAGGCGCTCTGGCGGGCTACGGCATTTGGAACCGCCTCCATGCCGACAAGAATCTGTTTGAGACGACAAAGGAGCTGGCCGCCCCCACGGTGATCGTCGCCGCCCCCGGAGCGGGCGCGCCCGTTGACAGCTACGTGCTCCCCGGCAACGTGACCGCCTGGACGGATTCGCCCATCTATGCGCGCACCGCCGGATATTTGACGCATTGGTACTTCGACATTGGCGCGCGTGTGAAGAAAGGCGCCCCGCTGGCCGTAATTGCCGCCCCCGAGGTGGACCAGCAATTGGCTCAGGCTGGGGCCGACCTGAATACCGCCCAGGCCAACGCGAACAACGCCCGCATCCAGGCGGAACGCTACTCCGGGCTCGTCCAATCCAACGCGGTCTCCCGTCAGGATACTGATACGTTTGTGAACCAGGCCGCGGCCACCGCGGCGGCTGTCAAATCCGCGCAGGCTAACGTCGAACGGCTGCGCGAACTGCAATCGTTCGAGAAGGTCTACGCGCCCTTCGACGGCGTCATCACCGCACGAAATATCGACACCGGCCAGCTCATCGATCCCGGCGCGGGCAAGGAGCTCTTTCATCTCCAGGCCATCCAGACCCTGCGCGTCTACGCCAACCTGCCGCAGGTCTACTCGGGGAATGTGAGGCGCGGCGCAAAGATCGACCTGACCTTTGCTGAGCACGCTGGAAAAATTTACCAGGGCACGTTGGTGCGCACTGCCGACGCCATCGATCCGGCCAGCCGGACTTTACTCGTGGAGGTGGATGTAGACAACCGCGCCGGCGGCCTCTTGCCCGGCTCGCTGGCCCAGGTTCACTTCAAGACGCCGGCAGCCGGACCCACCTTCATCGTGCCCGCAGGGGCACTCATCTTCCGCAAAGAGGGCTTGCGCGTGGGCGTCGTCAACGGCAACATCGCTCATCTGGTTCCGGTGGTCATCGGCGAGGACGACGGCGCCAACGTGCAGATCGTCACCGGCCTCGGCCCCGCCGATAAGGTGATTCAGGATCCGCCCGACTCGCTCATCGAAGGCGAAAGAGTTCAGGTAGTGAGCTCCAACGCGGGAGGCAAATGACCATGCCAGCGCCGCTTGCCGCGGAAAAACTCCTTAAATTCGCTAGCTCGCTGACTCGCGATCACCGCGAAGCGGTGGCTAACTTGCTAACTCGCGATCACCGCGAAGCGGTGGCTAACTCGCAGCCTTTATCAAAAAACAAAAATCAAATCCATTTCGTCCTATTTCTCCTCGTCCTCACCCTGCTCACCGGCTG
>JBAVYF010000358.1:0-2398 GCA_049698655.1 Occallatibacter sp.
GTGGCCTGGTTTGTCACCGGAGTCGACTTTCCTGAATCGTCGCGCCGATTCGCCCGCCTGACATGATGGCCAAACAGTGAGAAAATCCCCGGCCAACGCGCGCAGGCCTTTTCAACCCCGAAGCCCTGCCCTTCCGGCGGCTATAGACTTGTTTTGGACAGTTTTCATTGTCAGCGGAAGCTGCTGCTCTCTCTGCAACTTGAGTGAGCATCTGCTGCCGCACAGGAGCGTTCGTCATGAATCGCATTTCTCGCCGTTTTTTTATGCAGTCTCTGTCGGCCTTGTTGCTGGTCTCCGCGCTGATCCAACTGGGTCATGCGGCGCCGGTGCTGATGATCTCCATCGATGGATTGAAGCCTGAATACATCACGCAAGCCGATGCGCACGGCATGAAGGTGCCGTATCTTCGCACGCTGATGCGCGACGGAGTGTATGCCGAGGGCGTAGTAGGAATCTGGCCGACCGTCACTTATCCCAGCCACGCCACGCTGGTGACGGGCGTGTGGCCGGCCGAGCACGGCATCTACAACAACCTCGAATTCGATCCGTTGCAGCACTATTCCGGCGCATGGAACTGGTATGCGCCGCTGATTAAGGTTCCCACGCTGTGGAAGGTTGCGCGCCAGCGCGGCCTGCGCACGGCAAGTGTCGGCTGGCCGGTGAGCGCCGGAGCGGCGGATGTGGATTGGCTGATTCCGGAGTTCTGGCGGAGCGCCGATCCGTCGGGCGGATCGGGCACGCTCAATCCCGAAGACCGGCTGCTGATTGCGGCGATCTCGCGTCCACCTACGCTGCTCAAAGAGTTGGAGCCCAAGGCGGGCGAGTACATGATGGGCAATGACACCAGCATCGGCGGCGACGAGATCAAGACGCGCTACACCATCGAGATTCTGCGCCGGCTGAAGCCCGGATTCATGACCCTGCATCTGAGTTCGCTCGACGATACCCAGCATGCCCACGGCCCGTTTAGCGCGGAAGCGGACGCGGATCTGGAAGCACTGGATGGGATGATGGCGCGTCTGACGAAGGCGGCCGTTGCGGCAGATCCATCCACGGTGGTGGTGCTGGTCTCCGATCATGGATTCATGAACATCACGCACTATGTCAACCTGTTCATTCCTTTTCTGCAGGCGGGGCTGGTGCAGGGGACGGTCGAACCGGGAGCGAAGGTTCCCGTGATCAGCTCATGGAAGGCCGAGCCGTGGCTGGCCGGAGGCATGGCTGCCATCATGCTGCATGACCCGAACGATCACGAGACCGAGCAGCAGGTGAAGGCAATGCTGGACAAACTGGCCGCGGACCCGGAGAACGGCATCGCCCAGATTCTGGATCGCGACGCGATGAAGCAGCGCGGAACCTTCCCCGATGCTGCCTTTCTGGTGGTTCTCAAGCCCGGCTACTACACCGGCCAGGCTATCAGCGGCAGCCTGGTTACTTTGATTCCGGGCAACAGAGGCTCGCACGGATTCTCGCCGGAGTATCCGGAGATGCGGGCGTCGTTCTTCGCCGTGGGAGCGGGAATCGCGCACCATCGCGACCTTGGCGTTGTCGATATGCGCCAGATTGCGCCCACGGTGGCAAAGATTCTGAAGGTTCCCATGCCGACGGCAAAGCAGAAGCCGCTGCACGTGGAGCCGTAAGGGCTGAGAGCGGAATGCCGTCAGCTCTGGTTTCCCAGGTCTCGGAGACGGGATCTCCACCCCACGGACTAAGGCCTGTCCGTGGGGACCCCGGGCCTGGGAATTCGACGGGAACAAGAGTCACAATCCGCGGAAATGTTCCACGTGGAACATATTCATTCTATTGGGTTTGTTACCATGTTTACCAGATAATTAACAGCAAGGATTTGAAAATAAATCAGAGATCAGAGAACAGAGAACAGGAAGAACCTTCCGGGTGAGGCCGTCGGCCTAACGAATATTTCTATAGACTCTGGGACAAAAAAGGGACATAATGTCTTCTGATATGCCCGTTACGCCGATTCGCGAACGATCCGTTCCTTTGAATCTTCTCATGAAAGTCAGGCAATCTTTCACACAGCGTGTTCTTGCAAAATCACACAGGTACACGAAGATGAAATCCCGGACCACTATGGTCATATTGACCACATAAGACAATTTTTCGTTATCTCGGTCAGAAAATCGGCGATGTCTCTTTGTTCTACGTCGCTGGTCGGAAGTTCTGTTTCTGAAACCCCATAGTACTCGTGCATTTCGTGGTCAAGTTCCGGGTCGTATGGAAAGTTCGGAAAAAACAAGTTGGGTATTCTCAAATCTGATGCTTTAATGGTTTGGTCAGAACCCAATATGTGAAATATCTGCTTGTGGATTTCTTCTGGGTTACGGTTCAGTCGGTTCCCGAATACGACCTCACCATAGTTCTTAAAGTTGCCCATGTC
>JBAVYF010000359.1:0-3958 GCA_049698655.1 Occallatibacter sp.
AGGTGACGTTTGTGGCGAGAGCGATGTTTTCCCTGGTTTCTTTCTTGAATCCGGGCGCGACGACGGTGATGGTATACGTTCCGGAAGGAAGATCGGGTACGGTAAAGTCCCCGCTCCCGTTGGTGACCGTTGCATGTTCAACACTCTGACCGGTGAGAACAATCGTGATTTTGGCGTTGGGAACCGCTGCGCCGGTGGAGTCAGTCACCGTTCCCAGCAGCGTGCCGTTCACTGCCTGGGCGAAGATGGTTTGCGACAAGCTCAGGAAGAGCAGCGCGACGAGAAATGCTGACAGTTTTCGTGCCATTGCGTGAAGCCTCCTTGGAATCGAAAAATTGTACAAAGTCCCACCGAAGATCTCTTCTCTGGGTTTTTTGAACCTCGGGGTACACGTATCCTCGATACGGCAGCAACTCTCCGCTCCCGATGGAAGATTCGACAAGGTGAATACCGCTGGCAGTCCGTAATATTACCGGTATATTACGCTTACAAGGTACTGTAGTAGAAACACTTAAAGCCTCCGGCGCAAACCGGTCTTCCTGGTGCCTGGAGCTCGCATTGTGAGTGACAATTGCGGATGAGGTGACGTACACTACGACTAATTCGGGAGATGAACACTTTCTCATGTCGAGCGCCACGCATGAAACCACCCACTGGACGCCAGAGACCCCGGCAGATCGGGATCTGGTTACCAGGGAACTGAATGCGATTCTCTCGAGCAGCCATTTCAGTGGCAGCAAGCGCTACCCGGCGCTGCTGAAATACGTGGTCAGCAAGTCTCTGGACGGCCATTCGGAAGAGTTGAAAGAACGCACGCTCGGTGTCGAAGTCTTCGATCGCCCACCGGATTACGATACCAACGCCGACCCGGTCGTCCGTTTCAGCGCGAGCGAGGTCAGGAAGCGGCTGGCGCAATACTACAGCGAAGAAGGCGAGAGTTCTCATCTTCAGATTCAACTACCGCTGGGCTGCTATGTGCCGGAGTTCAAGCCGAAGGTCGCTGCGCCAGCCGTTTCTGCTCTGCGGCGAAGTCATCTTCTGTGGTGGGCGGCCACTGCCTTTCTGCTCGCGCTGACAGTATTCGGCGCATATTCCTACCGCAAAGCGTCTGCACCAAGAATCACGGACAAGCTATGGAGGCCGCTTCTGCACTCGCCTGCTTCCGTTCTCATCGTCGTCGGCACCAGCGATTTTGTACCGCCGGATGTGAAGCCCGCGGAAGCCGACCAGACAGACCACTTAAGGGGGCCTTACCATCACATCACGATGTCCAGCGCGCTCGCGCTCGCCCGTCTGGTTGGTTTTCTGCAGGCGCACGGCAAAGTCTATGAGATCAAGGATGACCGTGAGGTCAGTCTGACGGACTTTCGTTCGCGCCCGGTCATTCTGATCGGCGCTAGGAATAATCCCTGGACGATGCGTCTGACCGATCCTCTGCGCTTTCGTTTTGATTTCGGCTCATTGTCGAAGATACAGGACAGAAAGAATCCCGATAGCAACGAGTGGAGCGATCCCCATACTTATGAGAAAGCCGACCTCAGCACCTGCGATTACGCATTGATTACGCGTTACCACGACACGACCACCGACGGCGCCGTCATGGTAATTGCAGGTCTGGGCACTTATGGCACGGAGGCCGCAAGCGAGTTTGCGATCTCACCGCAGTATCTCGAACAGCTTCTCAGCAAGATGCCAGCCGACTGGGAAGATAAGAATCTGGAGATCGTGATCAGGACCGATAAAATCAACGGCGAGGCCGGCCCACCCTACCTTGTGTCTTCTACGTACTGGTAACAGCAATCTCGCGTCGCTCAAAGTCGCGCTTTGGACATCGTAAGAAAATAAGGAAAAGATCGCAGAAATCTCCGGTAAATACCGGGGATTTCGTGTTTTGCAGATATTACTGTGGTGAACTGCGGCCGTCGAGCGCCCGGGACTTCTTTGCGCCTGACCGGGCAGGGCGCCCGGCCCGAACACCAGGCAGTTCCATATTCTGAGCGCTTTCGGCCTTGCGCAGGTGGTGTTCCATCTGCTTTCGCGCTTCAATGGGATCGCGCGCGCGGATGGCGCGGAAAATCTCGCGATGCATCTCGGCCATTTCGCGCAGGTAGTCCGCGCGTTCGACGGTCTTGCGCCGCTTTTCATACATCGCCGTAGTGATGGTCTCGATCAGGGCAGCGAGAATCGGATTGCCGGAGGCCTTGGCGATGATGCGGTGAAACAGCATGTCATGCACGAGGAAGTCCGCGGGGTTATCCGCGATGGCGTACATCTCGGCAACCTGCTCGGCCAAAGCCGCGTGGTGCTCCTCCTTACCCCGTTCGGCGGCGAGAGCGGCAAGACTGCTTTCAATAATCAACCGCGCCTCAAACATCTGCCAGAATTGAAAGCCGTAGAGCGCGCCCATCAGGCCCAGCGAAGCCTTGCTGAACTCGGCCGGTCCATCCTTGATGAAGGTACCGACCCCATGCCGCACCTTCATCACCCCCATCGCCGCCAGATAGCCGATTCCGGTGCGAAGGCTGGCGCGGCTGATCTTAAGCGTGCGCGCCAACACGCGCTCAGGGGGAATTCTGTCGCCCGGCTGCAGGGCGCCCTTCTCCAGGAGGGTGCGGATGTGGTTGACCACGTGCATGGTCCGGTCGGTATCGGGCGCATCCTGCCTCAGGCGTGGCATAATGGTCCATGCTCCAATCATTTTGCGGAAAATATGAACAATTTAAGATTAGCACCTATGGCCGACACTGCGAATTTTTCTCCTCGGATTGGCAATAATTAGGGTCTGCGCGTATGCTAGTGGTCAGACCTCTTCATCCAGACCACGCCTCGGTCCGCGAGGCAAGGTGCTAAGGTATTTGATGAATTGCAGGTCGAAAATTGCGGATTTTCATCATTTCCTTTGAGGAACAGGAGTGAACGGCCGATGAGTCATGGATTGAATATCATCAAGGACGCCGAGTTGGATTTTCTGTCGCTGGGTGCGTTGGTGCACCGGCTTGATCCGGGAATCATTCCCTTCCGCAAGGCCACACAGTGCCAGATTCACGTCAGCGGCGGCGAGTTCAATGTGGCTGCCAACCTTTCAGACTGTTTCGGCCTGAGGACGGCAATTGTCTCGGCCATGGTCGACTATCCCATCGGCGACCTGATTGCCGAGCGTGTCCGCGCCATGGGAGTGAAGCCGTTCTACAAGCACTTCAAACACGACGGCGCCACCGGCCCCAACATGGCGACGGTGTACAGCGACCGGGGGTACGGCGTGCGCCCTCCGGTGGTCTTCTACAACCGGGCGAACGAGGCCGCGGCGCAACTGAAGCCGGGAGATTTTGACTGGAAGGCGATCTTTGCCGGGGGCGTGCGCTGGGTGCACTGCGGAGGACTCTTTGCGGCGCTCTCGCCGACCACGGCGGCGCTGGCCGCGGAGATGATGAAGGAAGCCAAGGCCGCGGGCGCAGTGACTTCGTTCGATCTGAATTTTCGCGAGAAGCTGTGGAAGATTCACGGCGGCGCCGGGCGCGCCGTGGAGACCATCGGCCGCATTGTGGAGAACGTGGATGTGCTGGTGGGCAACGAAGAGGACCTGCAGAAGGGGCTGGACATTCCGGGGCCGGAGATCGCGGCAAAATCGAAGCTGGACCCCAGCGTCTTTTTCGGCATGATCGCCAACGTGGTGAAGAAGCATCCACGGGCGAAAGTGGTGGCTACGACACTGCGCGAGGTGCACTCCACGAATCGGCATAGCTGGAGCGCGGTGGCCTGGGTGAACGGAAAGACCTACACTGCGCCAACGGCTGAGCTGGAGGTGGTGGATCGCGTGGGAGGCGGAGACGGCTTTGCGGCCGGATTTATCTATGGCATGCTGAGCGGTGAAACGCCCGAGGATGCTCTCAAGCTGGGATGGGCGCATGGCGCGTTGTTGACTACCTTCCCTGGCGACACAACCATGGCAACCCTGGAT
>JBAVYF010000360.1:0-2682 GCA_049698655.1 Occallatibacter sp.
GCGCTGGACGAGAAAATTTGGAGATGGAATGGCGGAAGAATATGGCTATGATGCCGGAGTGGGTGATTTTGCTGCTTTTGCCGTTTGGCTTTGCGGCGCTGTTCACGGCGGCGGTGTTCTGGATTTACGAGCGCAGGAAGTAGGACCGGCGGGCCAGTAATGGGCGCAGCCCGCAAGGGTGGCCGGGAGCAGGTAAGCGGGGGGGAACGATGGGATGGCGGACAATTACGTTGACATAGAAGGGTGCCGCGAACGAATGGCCGCTATCCGGGATGATTACCATTCGCTTGAAAGGGAGGTGGGTACGATGCGCGTAACCGTAGCTGAAATGAACGGAACCCTCGACCGGCTCGACGAAGACTTCTACAATCACGGAGGCCCTACCGGCCTCAAGACGCAGTTTTCCAACTTCCTTGCCGTCTACAAGGACCGCGAAGAGCGCCGGTCGCAGGCGGAGAGCCTCTGGCGCTGGATAATCGGCATCATCCTCTCGACACTGACGCTGGGAGTGCTGGCCCTGACATGGATGCAGGGCATCCATAACGTCAAGGACATCACGCAGCAGATCAATCATATTTTCCACTCCGAATCGCAGAGCGAGCATATAATGGCACACAGCATATCTCTTCGTTAGGGCGCAGGAAAGGAAACACCATGCCATTTGAGAATCTTTGGCTTCATCCGAAAACCACCATTGCCGGCCTGATTCTGGGGCTGCTGGCGATTGCGCCCGTTCTGGCAGGACAGGGCATCACATTGGGCAAGGCAGGCACCGGAACGGTTCTAAACCTGGTTGTGGGCCTCGGTACGGTCATTCTGGGGCTGCTGGCGAAAGACCCATCAGCACCGACGCAGAGCGACAAATGAACATGTGCAGCGCGCATGGAGGGATGATGGGATTCAAATTGGGCCGCAAGGCCGTCAAAACTGACACGCGCACTCTACGGCTAGCGCGATACCTCACAGCAACTCTGCCTGCTCCGCCTGTATCTGTGGACTGGAGCAAGGGACAGACGGCGTGGCAAATGTTTTGTAATGATACCCTGGGAGACTGCACGATTGCCGGCGCGCTCCACGTCATCATGGGCTGGAGTCTGAACGCCGGGACTGAGGCCGCTTTCACTGACGCCGATGCGCTCAACTACTACGAGAAGTTCGACGGCTATATAGATGGAGACCCCGACACGGACCAGGGCGGTGTCCTGCTCGATGTGCTGAATGACTGGAAACATCAGGGCATTAACGGCCACATGGTCGAGGCTTTCGCGCTTGTGGACCACACGAACCAAGCCGAGATCAAGCAGGCGTTGGCGCTCTTTGGGCCGCTCTACACCGGGCTACAATTCCCCAACAGCGCGATGGGCCAGCCGGAATGGGTAGTCACGGAAGACACCAGCATCGACGGCGGTCATTGTGTGGTGCTGGTAGGCTACAACGCAACCGGCCCGGTAGCGATAAGCTGGGGCGCGTTGTATCAAATGACATGGGATTTCTTCGCGGCTTATTTCGATGAGATTTATGCCGCCATCTCTCCAGATTGGTTTATGCTGAGTGGGATAGATCCGACCGGCTTGAACCTCCAACAGCTACAGGCCGACCTTGCGGCCATCCGATAGGAGACGATTCACATGAAGAGCACACTGCAATCTAAACTGGCAGGGCTGGCGCTTTCCGCGCTGATGCTGTTCGCTACCATTCCAACCCCGGTACTGGTCGTGGGCGCCACGGCTGCGGCCGTAGGTACGACTGGCTGCGCGATCACCGCAGCGCAGATGGCCGCTGACGGGCAGGCTGTGGCTAACGCTGTCCTCGCTATCGCCAAAATTACGACTGACCCGACTCTGGCCGCGAACCTCATCACGGCGGCAAACGGGCTGGTATCGGCTACAGCCAACTGGCAGACAGGAAGTCCGACAGCCATCATCAATGACGCTGCGGGAATCGTGGAAGTGGCGCTGGCGGCTATTCCGCAGACAGCCATCTTCGCGCCCCTAGTGCCTATCGCGGTAGCCGCACTGGACATCATTCTTGCCAATACGCAGGCAGCTCCGGCGGCGGCTTTGAGGGCGACAGCGCCCAATCCATATCACGGCTATAAAATCAGCCATCGCTTCGGACGGACTCCAGTGGGCGACTTCAAAGCATCTTGGAATACGGCTGCGGTCAAAGCTGGCCTGACCTCGCTCAAGCAGTAGACGGTACAATCAGGCTTGCGCTGCGGGCTGAGGCCCAACCGTACAACGAGCCGCCCGTGAGGAACATGGGGCAGCGCAATGCGAAAGGATTGGACAATGAGCACACCGGCGAGCTTCACTGACGCTTACACCTTCATGGAAGCCAACGAGGACTCCGCACAGCTTCATGCCGTGGTGCCTGATACTTGTCCGTCGGGCTGCGCAGGGCCATGCTATGCCGTCAGTGGGATCAACAGTGGAGCCTTCCCTGCGGACTTCGCCCGCATTGCGGCCATCCCCCAACCCCAACGCGGACCGGCCATCGAACAGTTTTACATGGTGCACTTCTGGGATCAGTGGATTGCGCAGTTGGACTCAGATGACTTGGCGGAGCACATGTTCGATACGGCCGTAAACTCCGGCATGGGGACGGCGGTGAAGATTCTCCAACAGGCCGTGAACAGCTTCCATCAGGGCAACCCGCTGGCGCTCGACGGCTGCTGGGGTC
>JBAVYF010000361.1:0-2561 GCA_049698655.1 Occallatibacter sp.
GGGCATGTGAGTTCGTTCGTACCATTCACGGTAACTCATTCTCGGTGTCTTCGGCGAGCCTGAACACCGGCGGGCATAACGAAACCGAGACCAAGTTCGTGGCGAGGCAGTACGGAGAAAGCCTGCAACTAGAGGGAAGCACATCCAGTGACATCAACGAGAATGAGAAGTATCGCGCGGCGGATTGCAAAGCTGGAAGTGGCCCTATCGCCGCAATATGAACCGGAATACTGGCCTGGTCGGCGGCGGAGGACATGTCGTGCCCCATTTCATCCCACACTTCGGCTGCGGTTCGGGAACCTCCGCAGCCTGCCGCCAGACTACCAGGGCGAGCGCCACGTGGTCATCGCGAAGCGCCTTCCGGATCAGGGTGACCAAGAGTGGGTCGAGTTCGAAGAGGTGCCCGGGCCCGCTCCGAGCGAGCCACCGCAGGATCCCCGGCTTAAATGGCTGGATGTGGTTTTCGTCGGATCGAAGAGCGGCGAGGGGCCTGACTGAACCGTACCCGCTTCGGGAGCGCCACCTGGGCGTAGTCCTGTAAAATGCGTACAGAAAGGAGCCTATGCCGAAAAAGATCGATCCTCTCAACAGGAAGCGGTACGGTGCAGTGAGCACTATGCTCACGGTGGCCGACATCAACAGCGCGGTGAGCTTTTATCAGAAGGCGTTCGGTTTCACCAAACGGGGAGTCATGAAGGGGCCGGACGGCAAGCCGGTACACGCTGAGCTGGTACTGCGGACCACAACGGTCATGCTGGGGCCGGAGATGGAGCAGATGGGAGCACGGAGCGCCAAGACGATCGGGGCCTCTCCGCTTACGCTGTACCTGCTGGTTGAGAACGTGGACAAGGTGGTGGCCAAGGCGGTAAAGCTGGGAGCGGCGCAGAAGGGTCCGGTGATGGACATGTTTTGGGGCGACCGGTGTGGGACCATCGTCGACCCGGATGGCAATATCTGGATGATCGCGACTCATCAGGCCGAACCGACGCCTCAGGAAATGAAGAAGATGATGATGGAGCAAGCGCGGGCGCAACAGGGCGGAGCCAGTGGGTCCTGATCACAGGCGCTTCGAGCGACCGGCAGCCGCCGAATGTTGAGCCGAGGCGAAAGTGAGTTTTAGAAACAGACGCCGCTGCTCGTGCCAGTCGACCAGCCTGATAATCGGCCGCAGATTTCT
The DNA here is from genome assembly GCA_049698655.1 of Occallatibacter sp. Lineage (GTDB taxonomy): Bacteria > Acidobacteriota > Terriglobia > Terriglobales > Acidobacteriaceae > Telmatobacter. The sequence goes on from JBAVYF010000361.1 coordinate 1,178, forward strand.
CTCGTTGAGGTGCGGCAGCTCGGGCGTGAACAGGATCTGTTCCTGAAGGTCGGGCGCCAGGTTGAGCAGCTTCATGATCTGGCTCATGCGCGCGCGCGTCACTCGCCCCCGGCGCGCCACCGAGGCGTAATCCGGTAACGTCTGCTCTCGGATCAGCCCTTCCAGCCGGATGGCTAGCGCCATCAGGCGCGCGATGCGTGGAATCGAATGCTGCGACGCTTCTGCGGCCCGGCACGTGTCTTCGTTCTGAGGTCCACTCCGGCGCCGAACCTCGAAGTCCAGCGTGTACGTGACCTCGCTCACGGCCGTGCCTCCCGTTCCGCGACCGCCACCTCAGCTTCCCGGAACCGAATCGAAATCTGCCGCGTGGTGCCGTCGTAGCCCACTCGCTCGACCAGGGCTTGCATCACCTCTATCTGGCGTGAGCGATCCATTTCTTCCCACGGTGTGGCGTCAGCGATTCCCTCCGTCTGCCGAATTCTCCCCAAAACCGATTCCTCGATCGCCTGCGCCGGAAGCGATTTGCTCGGGCACACGGACCAGCCATTCCGCTGCGCGTTCCGGCACACGTAGTAGGGATACTTCCGTCCTCCCTTGGCCGCATACGAGTACACCATCGGTGCCGCGCAGCATTCGCAGTGCAGCAAACCCTGCAGCAGCGCCTGATGCTTGTTCCGCATTTCGCCGCGCGGCTGTGTCGATTGCGGGAGCAGACACTGCACCCGCTCCCACTCGTCCCGAGCCAGGATAGCGGCGTGTTCGCCCGGGTAGATCTTCCCTTGATGGCGTACTACGCCCGTATATAAGAGGTTGGTCAGCAGCCGCCGCAGGGCACCCAGAGTAAACCGCCCGCCCGAGTGGAATTCCCCCGTCTTGCAGGTCCAGCTCTTCAACCGCCAGCCGCGCCGCTCGATCTCTACCAGCGTCTTCTGTGCGGAACCAGTCTCCTCGAACAACGCGAAGATCGCCCGTACCCGTTCGGCCTCTTCCTCGTTCACCACCAGCCGCCCCCCGCCCGCGTCCACGTCGTAACCCAACACCGGGCATCCGCCCACCCATTTGCCCTTCTTCCGCGCCGCCGACATTTTGTCCCGTGTCCGCTCCCCGATCAGTTCCCGCTCGAACTGAGCGAATGAGAGCAGGATGTTGAGCGTCAGCCGACCGAGGGATGTGCTGGTGTTGAACTGCTGGGTGACGGCCACAAAGCTGACATTGCGCTTGTCGAACTGGCTCAGGATGCGCGTAAAGTCGAGCAATGAGCGGCTCAGGCGGTCGACCTTATACACCACTACGCAATCCACATCACCCGCCTCGACTGCCGCCAGCAGGCGCTGCAGCGCTGGCCGCTCCATGTTGGCCCCGGTGAAACCGCCATCGTCATAGC
>JBAVYF010000362.1:0-11627 GCA_049698655.1 Occallatibacter sp.
TGTTTCATGCTTCCATTCACGGCCTTCGCAGGCTCCAATCGGGAGAGCCTGCAGGCGCGCATCGATGCCGCCAAGACTGTTCTGGACGAGATCATGAGCACTCCCGACAACAGCATCCCGATGGATATTCTTCAGCAGGCCACCTGCGTGGGCGTGGTTCCGGGATTGAAGAAAGGAGCCTTTGTCTGGGGCGGGCAGTATGGCCAGGGCGTCGTGACCTGCCGGACCGGCCACGGCTGGAGCGCGCCGGTCTTCATTCGTATGGAAGGCGGCTCGTTCGGCTTCCAGATCGGCGGCCAATCCACGGACCTGGTGCTGGTGGCCGTCAATGATCGCGGCTTCCAGGATCTGTTGAAGAACAAGTTCAAGATTGGCGGCGATGCCTCCGCCGCGGCAGGCCCCGTGGGACGCAGCAGTCAGGCCTCCACGGACTGGAAGATGAACGCAGAGCTGCTCAGCTACTCGCGCAACAAAGGCGTCTTTGCCGGTATCAGCCTGGATGGCACCAGCGTAAGCCAGAACGCCGAGGACACTGAACTCTACTTCGGCCAGGCACACGGCTTTGATTCCATCCTGAAGGGCGACGTGGCTGTACCCGGTGGCGCGGTGCCGTTTGTCAAGTCGGTTGCGCATTACTTTGTTGCCGCCAAACATCGCTAATAGCGGCAAAGCCATAAGCAGGAGGGGGCCGTCCGTCAACGGGCTGTCCCCGCTTGTTTTGCCTCATGGAATCCGCGCAGGGAGGCTAAACTTAACTTTTGCCTCCGACGATGCGAGAGAAGCTCGAGTTTTGGCTGGTTCTGACGTTGGCGCGCCCCCTGGGGTGGCTGCCGCGCGGCTTGGCGCGCTGTGCGGCTGGCGTTCTGGCCTGGAGCGTGTACATGCTGCACGGCCGCCTGCGCCGCGTAGGGCTGCGCAACCTGGAACTGGCCCTGCCCGAGCTCAGCGCAGCAGAGCGCGACCGGATTCTCCGCGGCGTCTACCGTTCCCTGGGCCGGCAGCTTGTCGAGTTCTGCCGCATGACCCGCTACACCCCCGAAAATACCCGCAACTGGATTTGCACCGAGGGGCTGGACCACTATCTGGCTGCAAAGGCGCGCGGCAAAGGCGTGCTGATCGTCACCGGCCACCTGGGCGCCTGGGAGCTCTCCAGCTTCTACCACTCGCTGATGGGACATCCCATGGGCATGGTCATCCGGCGGCTCGACAACCGGCGGCTGGATGAGTATGTGAACGGCATCCGCTGCCTGCACGGCAACCGCGTGCTGCACAAGGACGACTTTGCGCGTGGGCTGCTGACCTCCATGCGCAAGGGCGAGACGGTGGGCATACTGATGGACACGAATATGACCCCGCCGCAGGGCGTCTTCGTGAATTTTTTTGGAAAACAGGCCTGCGCTGCCTCGGGGCTGGCGCGCGTGGCTCTGAAGACCGGCGCGGCGGTTCTGCCGGGATTCATGTTGTGGGAGCAGGCCGAGCGCCGCTACGTGCTGCACTTCGGCCCGGAATTGGCGTTCGAGCGGACCGCCGGCGAGGAAGCCGACATCGTGGCCGCCACGCAATTATGCACCAGCGCCATCGAGAGCTGGATTCGGCGCTATCCTGACCAGTGGTTGTGGATTCATCGCCGCTGGAAGACACGGCCGGCGGGCGAGCCGGGGCTGTACTGAGGCAATGACTCGGCAAAGGAGGCACGCATGAAGCTGGGCGAACTGATTGAAATTCTGGGCGGCAAATTGGCGCAAGGGAGTCCGGAGTTCGTGGTCGAAGGCGTGAACTCTTCCGCTCTGGCCTCGGCTACGGATTTGGTTTTTGCCGAGGACGCCGCGTCGGCCGCCAAAGCGCTGGCCAGCAATGCGGGTGTGGTCCTTCTGCGGGCCGGGCTTGTTGAAGCATATCCGGAAGGCAAGTGCGTCGTGGAGGCCGAGCAGCCGCGATTGTGGTTTGCGTGGGCGGGCAAGCTGCTCACGCCTGCGCCGCCTGCCACCGGAGTGCATCCTTCCGCCGTCGTTGACGCGAATGTGAAGCTGGGCGAAGGGGTGAGCATTGGCCCCTGCGCGGTTGTCGGCGAGGGCGCCTGCATCGGCAAGGGAACGCGCATCGAAGCCGGAGCGGTCATCGGCGAGGGCGTGAGCATCGGCGACGACTGCCACATTTATCCCCGTGCTGTGCTCTATCCGGGAACCACGCTGCGGAACCGAGTCATTGTCCATGCTGGTGTGGTGCTGGGCGCGGACGGCTTCGGCTACGTGCGCGACCCGGTCACTGGCGCTTACACGCAGTTCCCACAGCAGGGGACGCTGCTGATAGAAGACGATGTGGAAATCGGCGCCAACTCGACCATCGACCGCGGCGCGCTGAAGCAGACGAAGATCGGGCGGGGAACGAAGTTCGACAACCTGGTTCATGTCGGCCACAACTGCGAGATCGGCGAGGACGTGATTCTGGTGGCAGGGGTGGGCATCAGCGGCTCCTGCACGGTGGGCAATGGCGCGGTGATTGCCGGCCAGGTGGGCATCGGCGACCACGCGCACATCGGCCCCGGCGTGATTCTGGGCGGCCAGGCGGGGGTGCTGAGCGGCAAGACCGTCACCAACGAAGGCCTGGGCGTCAAGCCGGGAACCGTTCTGTGGGGCACGCCGGCGCGCCCGCTCAAGCAGGTGTTGCGCGAGATGGCGGTGTTGGCGCGGCTGGCGAAGAAGCCTGGGGCAGGGAATAGGGATTAGGGCAGAGAGACTGCCTGCCATCCGCGAATCTACCCCTCTACTGCCGAAAGGCCGGCCCGAAAGGCGCGTTGAACCGGCGCTCCCACGCGCCATTTTTCTTCAGCGGACTGTTCCAATAGAACTCCATAATAGGCAGCTTGATTGCTACTGAGAGCAGTGCCGCGGTGACGGCCGAAAACCGCTCGATGCCGGCGATTTCTCTCAATTCCGCCTGGCCGAAGCGGCCATCGCGGGCGAGTTGTTCACCCAGAGTTTGCAGCCGCGCCCATAGCTTAGTGTTCGCCTTATCCGGCCTGACCTGCAGCGACTCGCCTCCGCCACGCACAATCGTACCTGCGTAGGGCGAGCCCAGGCGGCGCGCCAGCTTTTCCAGGTAACGCTCCAGCGGGCGCGAGTGAAGCGCCTCCGGGAAACCGGACTGCACGAGAAACCCGAGCGTCGGAGTTGAGCACCCGGAGTGCGCCGCGTCCACCTGCGGGGCCAGGGCCTCGATGTATGCCTTCACCAGCGCCGGCATCGAGTCGGTATAGAGCGGCGTCCCCAGCAGCACAACGTCAGCTTGTGAAAAGGCATCCACGGCTCGCTGGAAGCCTGCGCGCCGCGCCAGGTGCAGTGTCTCCGGCGTGTTTCCCCCGCCGCGCTCCCAGCCCTCGCCTACCCGCGACAGCATCTTCATTGTGTTGGAGCGCTCGCCACGCGGCGAGCCGTTAAGCAGCAAGAGCGATCTCATCGGCTACCTCCTCTGGAGCGCGGCTGGCGACCGCGGTGAATACCAGGCTGGACTTCAGGTTGTGCGCCGTCCGTTTCCACAATGCGGTTGTAATCTCGATGTCCTCGTCGTCGCTGCCGCCGCCCGCGCCCAGCAGAAGCCCAAACTTTGGATAGTGCGCATAGCGCGCGCGATGGTGCATTTCGCCGCCTTCGATGACGAAATACGGGTGGACCAGTGGGATCATCTGGTCGGCGGCGCGCTTGATCAGGGCGGTGGTAAAGCCCATGACGAGCGGCGAGGCCAGCAGCAGCAGGTCTGCGCTGATTGCGGCCTGGCAAACCCGCGCGCTGTCATCGCGTTTAACGCACTCGCCTGGCGTCTTAACCCAACAACCCCAACAGCCTATGCAACCCTTCAAATCCAGCTCGGCCAGATCAAGCGTTGTGACCTCGTGGCCGGAGGCGGTGAGCCGCCGGGCGAGTGCATGGAGATAATTCTGGAAGGCCGAGACGGGATCGGGTTCTCCATTGAGGATGGTGATCTTCATGGGAGATTTCCTTTCGTTGGAGATTGAATTCTACATTGTAGAAATCGTCTCCTGGAATTGATTCTACACAGTAGAGTTAATTTGTCAACTCCTGGCGGAATTTGTCCCTTGCCTCAGAAACAGATAAGAATTATCTTCTTTCTCTCTAGTCACTTGTGCCCTATTGGCGCTAGAATAACTACGCTGTAGAACAAACCCTCCCAACTGCCCTGAGGTGATGGACGCCATGTCCGCAAAGAAAAAAATAGTTTCGGCCGCCCCGCGCAAGCGGACTTCCGCCCCGCGCCGCAAGCGTCGCGTTGGCCCCGCGGAGCCGCTCCAGCGAGAACAGATTGTCAGGACGGCGCTCGCGCTGGTGGACCGCGGCGGCCTCAAGGCCCTCTCGATGCGCAGGTTGGGGGCGGAGCTTGGCGTTGATCCGATGGCGGTCTACTATCACCTGCCCAACAAGCAGGCGCTGCTGGATGCAATCGTCGAAGCGGTGATGGCCTCGATCGACCTGAGCGTCGACAACCCGAAGGAGCCTCCTGAGCAGCGCATCCTGACTGCGGCGCAGGCCTACCGGGATGCGATGCTGGCCCACGCCAACGCGCTGCCGATCGTACTCGGGCGTGGTCCGGCCACGCCCGCCGCAATGCGGCCCGTTGACCGGCTCATCGGCATTCTGCGCGACGCCGGTCTGCCGCCGGCTCAGGCATTCGTGGGCATGCAGCTCATAGCAGCCGCGGTGCGCGGCGCAGTGGGGATGGGACCCGCTCCCGAAGGCGCCAAACCGCCTGGTCCAGAGCAGATCGAGGCCATGTTGCGCCTCTTAACGCCCGGCGAGTTCCCCAACCTGCTGGAGGCCATGCCTTACGCCGGAGAGTTTTTTGAGAGGGGCTTCGAGTACGGCATCCGCGCCTTGGCGCGCGGACTCATTGCCGAGGCGCGGAGGACGGAGTGAATATGTCGTAAGAAATCTTTGCCAGGCGGGTAGATTCCAGCCAAGGGAGGCTGTACCCGGCATCGAATAGCTGTCAGTTCTCTTAGAACGGCTTCTCGGTCAGGAAAGGTTCCGGCTTGAGCGAGCCGTCGCGCTGCTTGACCAGCATCTGGACCTTGCCCTCGGCGGCGTCCAGCTCGGCCTTGCAGGCGGCCGAGAGGCTCACGCCCTCCTCGAAGAGCTTGAGCGACTCCTCCAGGGCCAGGTCGCCCTTTTCCAGTTGATCGACGATGGTTTCCAGCTTCTTGAGCGAATCTTCAAACGACGGCATGGCGGTCACTCCGTTTTGCGGCAGCAAGACTCGAAGATCAGTCTAACCGATGCGCGGTGAGCCTTACCGGTAAAATCGAAAAGAAGGCGCCGCCGGGTTGCGCCGGGGGGCTGGTTTCGGTGCATTTTTTCAAAGCCGCTCACGAAAGCCTGAACACTGATGATTTAAAAAGGAGATTTCCTTGAAGGTAATGCGTTTTCTGATCGCGCTGCTGGCGCTGGCCGGCGTGGTGGTTTCCGTGCTGGCGTTACGCGTGCATTATTCCACCGAAACCGAGCCCTGCTCGATCAACGAGAAGTGGGACTGCGGCATCGTGAACCACAGTCCGTTTGCCGAGATCGCGCGGGTACCGGTGGCCGCGATCGGCATTGCGGGCTATCTGGCGCTGGCAGTGCTGGCGCTGGCGCGGCGGCGGTTCCTGGTGTTTCTGGCGGCACTGGCAGGGCTCGGCTTTGCGCTTCGTCTTACTTTCATCGAAGAATTCGCTTTGGGTGTATGGTGCGTCTATTGCGTGATCTCGCAGGCTTTGATTGCGCTGATTACGCTGCTGGCTCTGGGTTGGTTTACGGCGGAATATCTTGCGCTGAAGAAGGCTTGCCGGACGGTGTGAGCCGGGCAATTCAATAAAAAAGTCAGAAAATGTCGCCGGCGGGCGGTTCGATTTGCCCGTCTGAAGCCGTATTGCAGTGGCTCTTATGCCGTCTTCGGCAGCACGCTGCTGATGACCTCTGCGGCGGCGGTGTAGCGGCCGAAGGGGGCGCTGACCTGCACGCCCTGGACGAGGGGGCGGACGGCCTCCAGCATCTCTTGGGCGATCAGAATCCCTTCGCGGCGCGCGGCGTCGGGCGAGCCGGTCTGGGCCATGCGCAGCATGATCTCCTCGGGCATTGACACGCGCAGGTCGTTCTTCATGAATTCAGCGTTGCGCAGGCTGGTGAGCGGCCAGATGCCGGCGATGACCGGTATCCGGTGGCCCTCGATGCGTTTGAGAAACTCCTCCAGCAGCTTCAGGTCGAAGACCGGCTGGGTGATGGCGTACTCGGCGCCGGCCTCGACTTTGAATGCAAAGCGGCGCAGCTCCTGCTCGATGTCGGGCACGCCGGGGTTAGCGGCCACTCCGATGGTGAAGTTGGTGCTGGCTCCGATGGCGTTCGAGCCGATGTCCAGGCCATGATTCAGCCGGTGCACGATGTTGACCAGACCGATGGAGTCCACGTCAAAGACAGCGGTAGCGTCGGGATAGTTGCCCAGTTTGGGCGGGTCGCCGGTCAGGCAGAGGATGTTGTGCAGGCCGATGGACGAGGCCCCCAGCAGGTCCGACTGAATGGAGAGAATGTTGCGGTCGCGGCAGGTGTAATGGAGAATCGTCTCAATGCCGGTGTGCTGCTGAATCTGGATGCACAGGCTCTGCGCGCTCATGCGCGCCGAGGCGCGCGGCGAGTCGGGCACGTTGATGGCGTGGACGCCCAGTTGCGCCAGGATGCGCGCGCCCTCGATCTCATTCGAGCAGGAGATGCCGCGCGGGGGCACAATTTCGACCAGTGTGACGAAGCTGCCTTGCTCGATGAGAGCCCCGATGCGGGAGCGCGCGCCCAGTGGAGCGGGCGGCGTCTCGGTGGTCAAGGCCGGCGCCGCGCCGGTGACCGCGACGCGGGCCTGCGCATCGATGGCGCGCATGGCCGAGCGCATGGCGCGAATGTGGTTGGGGGTGGTGCCGCAGCAGCCGCCCACGATCTGCACTCCGGCCGCGATGGCCTTGCGGGCAAATTCGGCCATGTACTCCGGCGAGCAGAGATAGATGTTGCGTCCCTCGACGGCGCGCGGCAGACCGGCGTTGGGCATGGCGGCCAGCGGCAGCGAGGTGGCGGCGCGCATGGCCTCGATGGCGGTGAGCACCGTGGCCGGTCCGGTGGAGCAGTTGACGCCGATGGCTCCGGCGCCCCACTCGGTCAACAGCGCCGCGGCCTGAGCGGGCGAGGAGCCGTCCAGGCAGTTGCTCTCGTCGTCCACCGTCACCATCACCAGCACAGGCAGATCGGGGGCTACCTCGCGCGAGGCCGCCAGCGCCTCGCGGGCCTCGTTCAGTGCGGGCATGGTCTCGATGATGATGAGGTCCACGCCGGCCTCGGCCAGGGCGTCAATCTGCTCGGCAAAGGCCGCGCGGGCCTCGTCCAGGCCGGTCTTGCCCAGCGGCTCCAGGCGCACGCCGAGCGGGCCCACCGAGCCGGCTACCCACGCCTCCGTGGCCTGCTTTTCCTTGAGGTGGTCGACGGCCTGGCGGGCCAGCCGCACCCCAGCTGCATTGATTTGGCCCACTTTGTCGGCCAAACCATGGCGGGCCAGCCGGAAACGATTGGCGCCAAAGGTATTGGTCTCGACAATCTCGGCGCCGGCCTGCAAGTACTCCTCGTGAATCGACAGAATCATGCCGGGATCGGAGAGGTTCAGCTCGTCGTAACAGCGGTTGATAAAGACACCACGGGCGTAGAGAACGGTGCCCATTGCGCCGTCGGCAAGCACGGGGCGGCTAGCGAAGATGTCGGCAAATTGCGGCATTCTTGTGTCATGTTAAGCTACACGGGCCTGGCGCGCCAGCAGGCAGGGCTGCTTTGTTATACTTCGGTAGTCATCAGCTGAGGTTGCGCCGGTTCCGGGCCGGTTATTTCTGTCCGCCCGTTCAAACGGCGAATGCCGTCAATTTGTTCACGCCGCGGCCATGGCCGCAGGCATCCTGCGCGGCAGCTAGCGCGTTCGGTCGAGGTAAGGGATTTTGAAGAATAAGAGTCTATGGTTGAGCGCCGCCGCGGCCTTCGTGGTTGCAGCCGCGCTGGCAGGTTGTGGCACCACCACCTATTTCGCGGGCCGGACGCTGCCGCCCAGCGGGCTGGCCAATCGCGTCCTGATTGCGATCCAGAATCCCAGTGCCTTATCTACCGGCGCCCTACAGTTCGTGGACGCCTATTACGACATCCGCTTCAAATACAACAGCGCCAATACGAGTCCTGCGTTTGCCATCGCCGGGTATTCGGGAAATCTGCCCATCACCATCCAGAACATGCCCGAGGAGCTGGCGGGCGCGGTTTATGGATACGGGGACGGCGGCTTCACCATGATCAGCTATTCCGGGGAGAAGACCGGAGGCTCCATTAGCGGCCTGAACGGACACTCCTCGAGCATATTCATCACGCGGAACCAGTCCTACATCTTTGCCGCCAGCCAGGCGTCTCACGTGCTGACGGTGGTGGACAAGTCGGGGATAAATGGCGGGTCCTACGCGTTGAGCCTTCCAGGCGTGTACCGGGTTAGCGTGAACCCGGGCGGCTCCGCGGCCCTGGTCTTCGTGCAGAACTCGAACTACGTTTACTTTCCGATCAAGCTGACGGCTGCACAGACTCAGGCCTACTCCGGCGGACCGGGCACTTGGCCCACGGGCGCAATGGACTGCGAACCGCAGAACGCGCCAGGCTGGTGCCTCTTCCAGGCGCTAAGCCCGGACGATAACCAGCCGCTGGTCTTCGACCGGCCTGTCAAGGCAGTCTTCTCCGCCGATGGGGGCACAGCCTATGTGCTGAACTGCGGACCCGAGTGCGGCGGCTCCATGGCCAAGGTTTCCCCACTGCCGGTGTCCCCAATGATCTACCTCGTTGGCCAGCGGTCCGGGCTGCTTCCCACCCACAGCGCTCTGGCCGGCAGCACGATTGCCATCCCCGGCGGCGCCAGCAACGCGCTGATCGACAGCTCCACAATGTACGTCGTGGGCCAGAAGTTGATGCCCGACGGCTTCTTTGGCAGCTACCTGACGGTGGTTAATCTGCTGACCAACTCGGTTGTGCCAACCACGGTTGCAACTCCCAACCCGGTTTCCATCAGCGACGGCGCGCCCGGCGCCGTCAGCCGTATGTTGCTGGCTGACGACAATACTCTGTGGATCGGCATGACTCAGTGCAACAACGGCGAGCGCGCCAATAACAGCTTGCCCCACGGCTGCCTGACCATGGTCAACACCTCCTCCAACACGGTGACCCTGCTGGAGCCCTATATAGGCGACGCCACCGGCATTGCCGGGGTGACCGGCCTGCACAAGATCTACACGGCAGAGGGCGGGCAGGTGTACATCTATTCAACCGTGGACGGCTCGGCAATCAACAACCAGTATGTTACGGTGACCGGCACGGCCTATGATGTGGCCTACATGGACGGGCTCACCGACGCCAACAACACAGTCTACTAACCCGAAGGCAGCCAGGCTTCTCTCCCTGCCGCAGTTTCTCTGCGACACGGAAGGGAAGCCAGGAAACCAGCCCTATTACAAATAAATTGCGTGTCTTTGTCATGGCATAGCACTGCCGGCAGCTGGCCGGAGAGCGGTGCAAAGCCTTAGGGATGGATTTAGTTAGTTGGCAGACCTCTGCATGAAACCTTGCATGCCAATCGGGCTATTTCAGTGTCGCAATCTGCTTGAAATTGACCCTGTCTGAAAAGGCCTGAACAATAGCCTTCGCTTTGTCGATAGTATCGTTGTCTGGGGCTGTGCCGTCGTTAAAGGCAACAATCTGGACATGGATACTGCTGGCTGGATAAACGACACGGGAGTATGCCGCCCCTGACACTGTAAATGAATCTGCCGCGTCGAAGCCGTTCACTGTCGTGCGTTCCCAAAACGCGGCTCCGGATCCGCCAAGATACATCTTACGAAGATCAATTTCTTTCGCGCCTTGTTCGGCAACCAGAATCTGCACTTCCACCCGCCGGATTTTCACTCCAGGGGCGCTCTCTGCGGGAACATAGGACCTCATCGAGCTATAACCTACGCCCGAGACATCTTGAGTTGCGACCTTGCCTTCCACATTCCAGCCTGCTGGAGCGTCCGGCAAAAGCGGAACGAGCTTTCCTGACTTTCCACACGCAGTAAGCAACAACAAGATGCTGATGCAGGTAATACGGGGAATTGCACGCATGAGAATTACCTCGGTTCCTGTGGATTGGACTGGCCAAGCCTAGTCAAATGCTCTGCTTGGTGTCAAGCCAAATCCGCAGGGAACCCTTCAGCCCCTAAGCCAGTTCGCGCATCAACGGCTGAAGAACATCCGTCCGCCCACGGCGATCAGCGTCAGCGCGAAGATGCGCCGCAGCCAGAGGTCCGGGATGTGCTGCGCGCCCGCGGCCCCAAAGTAGCCGCCCACCAGAAACCCGACAGCCAACAGAATAGCCACGCGGAGGTCTGCGTTGCCCTCGCGGTAGTACTCCAGGAAGGCAAGGATACCCACCGGCGCCAGCAATGCGCCCAGCGAGGTGCCCTGGGCCTTGTGCTGGCTCATGCCCGCCAGCCAGATCAGCGCGGGAACAAATAAAATGCCGCCGCCAATTCCCACCACGCCGGAAACCAATCCCACCACCAACCCAACCAGCAGCATCAACCAGGTCACAAGAGCCTCCTTGAGGGCGCGGCGAAGTGTGTAGGCCGGGCCCGCGCATCCAGCGTAAACCATTGGGCGGCGGAACAGGCAAGGGGCATCAGGTTGAAGATTCAGGCCGCATCGGTAACTAGAGTAGATATTTTCAAAATATTTCCAAAAATAGCTTGCAATTGCAGGTGGAGTTATGGCAAAGTAATTCCTGCGTAGGTGAACGCCCGATGAAACACATAACGCAAAACTCGATGCGTAGGCTGGAGCGGCTGAACCCTGACTGCATCGGCCGCCGGGCGCCGCTCGTCAATTTCCGGTAACCCGCCGGTCTCTTCATCCTACGCAAAGCGCATGAACATTGGGATTTCCCCGAGTGGTGTAGAAGACAGGTTCATCGACTGTCAATCGAACTACGATTCTGTCTCCGCTTGTTCCCTCGGGTAACTTTGGCTGAGTTAGCAGGCCTGTTACCTGTTGGCGCCGCGATAAGTAGTTAGCGGCCGACGGGAGAGCCTTGCTCGAATTGCAGGACGGTAAGTAAGTTGTGCCGGTGGCGAAGAAGAGAGTTACTTCCTGCCACGAAAAGCAGGGTTGATGAGACCCTGTGGGCGGGCCGCTTTTCGGAGCGGTTCATCCCAACTCTTTTCGACCATTCCCCGGCGCAGTATGTTGTGAGTTCGGTTTTTCAAATCCACCCTGGCCGGTGGTGTAGGCAGCGGATACTTCTTAAGCCGAAGCGCGCGGGTTCGACTCCCGCCCGGAGCGCAAGCTCCAGTAGCTCAGTGGCAGAGCGTCGGAAAAACCGTAACCGATTGTTCCCCGGCCGAACTTTTCCTCAGGCGTTGCAGTTGCACGCGCGCCATAACAACCACCCTGGCCGGTGGTGTAGGCAACGGATACTTCGGGAGCGGAGAATGCGGGTTCGAATCCCGCCGCGATTGCAATTCGCGTCGTCCAAGGCAGGACATCCGCCAATGTTCT
>JBAVYF010000363.1:0-3463 GCA_049698655.1 Occallatibacter sp.
GACGGATGTGGGCATGAGCGGCCCCTACGACAGCGTGATCGGCGTCGAAAAGGAGCTGGTGCTGCGCAAGTTCCTCACCGGAATGCCAAGCAAATTCGATGCCGCCAAGGGGAACCCAAAAATGTGCGCCACCCTGGTCGCCTGTGATCCGGCGACCGGCCGCGCCACGCGGATTCAGCGCATCGTGCTGGGGGAGTAGCGATGACAGGGGTCAGGATCAGTTTTTTGTATTCGGCGATTGGACTAAATCGCCTTGCATGAAATGTAACTAATAATCATGGGCAGTCGTGCAGTTCTATATCTGCAAGTCAATTGAACGGTTCTGATCGGTCAATTACTCGACTTGCCGATTTTACGTACACCATACGCATTTCTTCCGGACGTTCCTTCGTAAGTGGGCAAACAACGAAGTCCGCAAAAATCTTATCGTCGAAGCTCTTAAGGAGGGGCTTCACGTTCGCAGGAAGGTCTGTATCCTCGCTTGGAATCCCTAACATATGGTGTGTACCAACAATCCAAATTCGTGTCGAAGGTGTGCCATTGTAATAGGATAGGCGCCCTCTAACCTTGTAGCAGGAGTCCATAGATTTGTCAGCCGCCCAACACGGTATTCCAATCAATAGCGCCAAAAGGACGAATCGCTTCACGCTGCCGCTCCGTATACCTTTTGTTCTAATAATCCCACCATCCGGCCGTGTGTGATAGCCCCGCAGGAAACTAAACTGTTCTACTACCGAATCTTGAAAATACGTGATAAACCTCGTAAACTGCAACAATTTTCACTGTCCAATGTCCATTGTCTAATGTCCTCAGCACCACTCACTTGATAAGCGTAGCCTTCCCACTAGGATCAGTCGCCTGGACAGGCTTTCCCTGGACCTCGACCGGGGTTAGCATGACCGCCTTTTCCCTGGATTTCTGCGCTGCTGAATGTGTGGCCTTCAACAGCTTTCCCTTGCCGTTGAAGGTCATTGTCCACTCCATCGGCCGCGAAATCGACGCGACATCGGTAAAGCGGATGACGGCGCCACCGTGGAGGGGAACCACCAGCCTGCCCGGCGGGGCCGACGGGGATTTCCGGAAATCGGTCTCTTCAGCCGGCCCAACCTGGGGATGCGCACCCGCCAGGGCGGCGTAGCACATGCCGGTGGCGAGCCACTCGGGGGTCTTGTCCACGTGCTCTTCGGCCCGAATATGGTTGAAGGCCGAGATGGTGAGCGCGTTGATGGGCGCGGGCGAGAAGAGCGAATAGCCGCGGCGCACGATGGGGATGATGCGCACGCGCCCGTCGCCGCCCCGCGGAATCGATGCCGAAAACATGCTCATGTCGCCCGTGCCGTTGTTGCGCGTGAACTGCAGAAAAAGGTGATTAGGCAGCACGGGGCAGACGATCTGCTGGTAATTCCACTTCCCCTGGTTGAATTCCAGGCCGGCAAACCCGGCGCGCTCGCCGATGGCGGACTCCGCGTCCGCCGCCAGGTTGCGATCCTGCTCGCTCATCCGCTCATAGCTGCGAAATTCAAGCGAAGCAGCAGGCCTCGGCGTCTCGTCGCCGGGAGGAAACGGCATCGGGCGCTTGGCAGCCTTGCGCACATGGCTGGGCTGAGGGGTGGGGACATCCTGGTCCGTTTGAGCCTCAACGAGGGAACAGACAGCGGCGATGGTGGCAATAGCCAAAACGACGGGGAGGATTCTGAATCGTTCCATGCTGCCCCTAGCCTACCACCACCACTGCGCGAGGGGATCTTGGTTGGGAGTCGAGGAACCACAAAAAGGGCAGCCGTATCAGGCTGCCCTTTGATGGCCCAGGAGGAGAGTGTGGCGCGCCGGAGCCTTTCCGGATCCGGCGCAATGAATGAACCAGGCAAATTACCGGTCAATGCGCCGGGTGGTGCCCTGCTGCCGGTTTGTGCGGCGCGACAGCCTTCTTCGGCACGATCGATCCATCGCGCAGCACAATCTGTGCGGTTTGCGCCAGGGTAGCGGTGGCTGGAACCTGCGTGTAGGTGTCGTAGGTACCATCCAGCTCCGCTTCTCCCTTGCTCTGTTGTCCGTACGCGAAGCCCGCAGCCGGAGCTTCCTTGCATGAAACAGGGTTCTTCAGATTGACGATGAAGTCGGCGATCTTGGAATCCTTGGCGTCCTGAGTCACGGCGACCTTGATTACCGAAACCAGGGGCTCAATTCCAATCTTCTTGATCGGCGTCTTGGCGTCATCGAAGATCGCGCTCAGCTTGTCGGAGTCCGCCTTGACGACGGAGGAGAGGATGAAATCCTGCTGTTGCTTCAGAAGGGCGCCGATTACCGGAAAGTCCTTGCATGCCACCGGGGTCGTCAGCTTGACGATGTAATCGGTTGGCTTGATTCCCTGGGTCAAGACGACCCTGATCGCCGAAGCGGGAGCTTCTATCACCATTCCCGGAACCGGGGTCGCCTGATCCTTCAGCAGCGCCCAGAGCTTGTCGGCATCTTCCTTAGAGCCGACCGACAGAACGGTCTCCTTGTCGGTCAGAGCCAGCGTATTCAGGTTTGGAGTGGTGAGGATAATATCGTGAATCTTCTCAGCCGGCGTCTTGTCGGGGGCGATCACGAGGGTTCCCGGGGGGAAGGTGGTAAGGGCTGCCTGGCTCTTGATGTCGTCGAGGCCCTTCAGGTCGCCGTGGTAGCTCTTGTAGGAGCGCTCGAGGTCGGTCTCAATTTTGGCCTTGTACGACGGGGGGACAAAGTTCCATGCGCGAGCGTAGAACCAGATCGACTTCACCGGATCTTTGGCGTCGGGCTGGGAATACGCCTGGGCAAGAAGGTACGTGTCCTGCAACCCCGCAGTCTTGCTCTGATTATCCGTGTAAAGCATCAATTCCGCCGTATATTCGGCGACTGCGCCCTTGAAGTCCTTCTTGGAGACTGCGTCGTCGAAGGCGATGGCCGAGTGAAAAACCGGGTAAGAGCCGCCGGTCTGCGTCTTCCAATCTCCGTCGGAGACACCGGCCGGCTTGGGAGCAAGAAGACCCTTGTGGGCGAGTGCCGCGGCATCGTCACAGGTCTGCTTATCCTGGGTTTTGCCACACTGGCGCTTCTTGATAACAACCGAGTAGAGAATGGCCTTCAGGTTGTTGGGGTCCACCTGGAGGAGGCGGCTGGCCGCGCTGAGCGTCTTGTCGTCATCATTCTGGCTCTGGTAGATGTCGATCAGCATATCAAGAGCCGGAGCCTTGACCACGCTCTGCGGATAGGCCGTTAAAAAGCTCTCCAGGGCCGGGGCTGATGGCTTAGTGGCGCTCTGTCCGGTGGCGCTGGCACAGCCGCCGCAGGCGCTGTTGTAGGTGTTGAACTCTGCCGGATCCTTGATGGTGATTGTCGAATCCTGGGCACGCAGCATCGGCGCGCAATACATGCTAAGGCTCGCCAATGCCATCACAGATGCGAAGACTAACTTCTTCATTTAGTGCTCCTGGGAATTGCA
>JBAVYF010000364.1:0-1884 GCA_049698655.1 Occallatibacter sp.
AAAGTAGGCTTTCTCGTACCGACATTTCTGGCCTCCCGACCTGCATAGGTTGCCATTCATGGACATAACATAGACCCATCTTCTACACTTCGCGGCGTCCTGAGAAGCCGAACCCTTCGAATTTACAGGGAATTTGAAGGTTTTTTGTCGGACTGAACTATTTCTGTAGTGCCAAATAAGTTGAGATTGTGGAGGGAATGGAAGCAGAAATACTACATATTTTCCTTGAATTCCATATGTGACCGTGTTAGCATCCGTAGATGGGGGGGATGACTGTGCGTTCGTCCGCATCAAGGATTCTCACGGATACAAATACCTGCAAATCGTTGAAAGTATTCGCACCGGCACCAAGGTCAGACAACACGTGCTTGCAACTCTGGGCCAAGTCGATGCGCTGAAGCAGTCCGGCAAACTCGATGACCTCACTCGATCACTGGCGAAGTTTTCCACCCTCCGTGCTCTCGTTGATGCCCAGCATGACAATTCCATCCAGGCCCACCGCAGCGTGTCCATCGGTCCTGCCCTTGTTTTCGAACGCCTGTGGCAGCGACTGGGAATCGATGCAGTGATCAGGACCTTCGGAGCCGAGGGGCGAAAGCGTTTTCCCCTTGAACGAGCCATCTTCCTCACTGCCTTGCACCGCTTGATGGACCCCGGCAGCGACCGTGCAGCCGAGCGCTGGAAGGAGGACCTGCAGATCAGGGGAACAGAGACCATTGAGCTCCACCACCTTTACCGCGCCATGGGATGGTTAGGAGAGCGGGTTATTCAGCTGGGAAGCGACCCTCGAACGCTGCGCTGCCGAAAGGATTTCATCGAGGAGGAGCTGTTCAAGCGAAACCGCGATCTGTTCACGCAGCTACAGTTGGTGTTCTTCGACACCACCAGCCTGTACTTCGAGGGTCTGGGGGGAGAGAGCCTGGGGCAGTATGGTCACTCAAAAGACCATCGACCCGACCTACGCCAAATGGTGATGGGAGTGGTGTTGGACGGAGCGGGCCGCCCGATCTGCTGCGAGCTGTGGCCTGGCAACCTCACCGACGTCACCACGCTGATCCCGGTGGTCACGCGACTGAAGGAGCGTTTCGCCATCGAGTCGATGTGCGTTGTTGCCGACCGTGAGATGATCAGCGCCCAAACGATCCAGAAACTTGAGAGCGCGGAGCTGGGCCTGTCCTACATCCTGGGAGTGCGCATGCATGTTGAGAAAGAAGTGCGCGACGGAGTCCTTCTGTCCGAGGAGTATTTTCAGCAAGTGACGGGCGCGAAGGAAAAAGCCGACGATCCGTCTCCGCTTGCGGTACGCGAACAGTGGGTGGGGTCGCGACGCTACATCGTGTGTTACAACGAGGACCAGGCGCGAAAGGATGAAGCCGACCGAACGGCAATCGTGGCCTCCCTCACCGAGAAGCTGAAAGCGGGCGACAAGAGCTTGGTGGGCAATAAGGGGTATCGGCGCTATCTGAAGTCCTCGGGGCCCGAGCACTTCACACTCGACGAGGCGAAGATCGAGCAGGAAAAGCGCTTCGACGGAATGTGGGTGTTGCGGACCAACACACAGCTGCCAGCCGCTGAGGTAGCGCTGAAATATAAACAGCTCTGGATGGTTGAGTCGATTTTCCGCTCGGCTAAGAGCCTCCTGGAGACTCGCCCCATCTACCACAAAGTTGACGACACCATCCGAGGGCACGTGTTCTGTAGCTTCCTGGCGTTGATGCTACGCCAAGAGTTGCAGACGCGGCTGGAGAGTCAAGGGCAGAAGCTGGAGTGGGACGATATCAAGCGGGATCTGCGGGCTCTGCAGGAAGTGGAGGTGGAGTTCCAGGGCAAGAGAATGTATCTGCGAACCGATCTTCGCGGTGCCTGTCATGCGGTGCTGAAGGC
>JBAVYF010000365.1:0-10375 GCA_049698655.1 Occallatibacter sp.
ACATCGATCCCGGCATTGTGATATTCATCCTCAAGAAGATCGCCGAATCGACACCGAACGTGCTTGAAGCCGCCGACAAACTGGAGACCGTTGTCAGCAAGAAGTCCGGCCTGCTGGGCATCAGCGAGCTCTCCAATGACATGCGTGAGCTGCGCGAGGACATCAACGCCGGCAACGCCAAGGCACGGCTGGCTGTGGATAAGTTCACCTGGACCATCGCCCGCTGGATCGGCAGCTATGTGGCGGAGTTGAATGGGCTGGATATGCTGGTCTTCACCGGCGGCATTGGCGAAAACGACATCGACGCCCGCGCCGAAATTTGCGCCGGGCTGGGCGCGCTGGGCATCGTGCTTGATCCCAAGCGCAACAACGTGCGCGGCGAAGCGGTCATCTCGGCGGAGAATTCGCCGGTCACGGTGCGCGTGATTCCGCCCGCCGAGGATTTGATGATTGTGAACCATGTGGTGAGGCTGCTGGGGGAATAAGCGGCATGGAAGGCTGTTGATAGTCGCATACGCCTTGTGCTTGTTCTACACTGGTGAGTCGCATCTGGAGCCTTCGATTATGCCTGCTTCCGCCGTCACCGTTGACGACCAACGCCTGCCTTCAACCGCTCTGCGCCGCTTTGCATGGGGCGTACTGGTTTACTTCATTGCCGTCATTTTGTGGGGGACGCTGGTGCGCGCCACCGGCTCGGGAGCCGGCTGCGGCAACCACTGGCCGCTGTGCAACGGCACGGTGATTCAGCATTCGGCCAGCGTGGAAACGATGATCGAGTTCACGCATCGCATCACCAGCGGGCTCTCGCTGTTTGCGGTGGTGGGTTTGCTGGCGTGGACTTTCGCCGGATCTGTTCGCGGCCATTTGGCGCGCGTGGCGGCTGTGGCCTCGGTGGCTTTCACGCTGATTGAGGCGCTACTGGGCGCGCTGCTGGTGAAGCTGGGATACACGGCACAGAGCCAGTCGCCGCTGCGGCCGGCTTTTCTGGCGCTGCACCTGACCAATACTCTGCTGCTGCTGGCTGCGCTTACGCTGACGGCGCACCTGCTGAGCCGGAGCAAGGGATATATGCGCGGCAGCGTCCGGCTGGCGGCGCCCTTTGGCGCTGTGGCCACTGTGGTTGTGGTGATGATCGTGGGCGTCACTGGGTCGCTGGCGGCGCTGGGCGATACGCTCTTTCCGGCCTCGTCGCTGGGATTGGCGCTGGCGCAGGATTTTTCTTCGAGCGGCGAATGGCTGGTGCGCTGGCGCTGGGTGCATCCGGGGATTGCCTTTGCGGCCAGCTTCTTCCTTATCTGGCTGCTGGTGCGCGCGGCAAAACGTAAGACGCACTGGGACAATCGCGGCCTCTCCGCGCTGGTGCTGCTGCTGCTGGCCGCGGTCTACACGCTGGGTTTGCTGGACGTGATTCTGCTGGCTCCGTTGTGGGTGCAGGTGGCGCATCTGCTGGCCGCCGATACGCTGTGGGCGGCGCTGGTTGTGCTGACGGCAAGGCTGACGCTGGAACCGGTAGAAGCAGGGACTAGGGGGACTAAGGGACTAAGGGACTAGGGACTATTGAGGAGGGGTTTACGCGGTAAGCCGTTCGAGCTGATCGGGCTTGACGATGGTAAGGCTGGAGCCCTTGATGGTGATCCACTGGTCGCGGCGGAACTGATTGAGCAGCCGGGTGACGGTCTCGCGGGAGGTACCGGCCATGTTGGCGATCTCTTCGTGGGTGAGGGCCATGGTGAAGCGGATTTCGCTTTTGCCGTTGCCCGAGGCGCGGCCCCAGTCCAACAGGAGGCGCGCCAACCGTCCCGCCGCCGAGCCGGAGAGCGCGAGCCGCTTGGCATCGTGGAAAACCGTCAGGTATTCGCCGGAGAGCGCCTGTGCGGCATGCATGCTGGCGATGCCGTGGCGGCCGAGAAAGTCGAGGAAATCCTGCTTGCGCACGGTTTTCACCTGACAAGGTTCGATAGCCTCGGCGGTGACTTCGTGGGGAACGTTGGCCAGCACCGCGCTCAGGCCCATCACGTCACCGGGACCGGCGATCTTGAGGATCATGGTCTTGCCGTCGCGTGAGGTGGAAGAGATTTTTACCTGTCCGAAGCAGATTACAAAGACGTTGCGCGCCGGGTCGCCCTCGGAAAACAGCTTGGCGCCGCGGGCATGGCTCATCATGATCCCGATTCCGTCGTAATCGGCGAGCGCCTCGGGCGTGAGATTGCAGAACATCCGCAGATGGCGATGCTCACAGTTAATGCAATCTTCCGGGGGGTGGTGGGGATGAAAGGATGCCATGGGTTCACTACTGTGCAATTTGAAGTATAGCGTACTTTGGCGGGATGCAGGATGGGCAAGGCAGGGATTTTCCTTCAATCTCCGCTGCGGCCATGGAAAGGCCCGGGCACGAAGGTTTCTAAAGATGAAATTTCACCCCTGGGCCTGTAAGGCCGCGGAGCTTCCCCGTCGTGGCTTCATCGCGCGGCCGAAGCAGCAGGTGATATAGGCGCGGGAAACCTCGCGAGCCAGTTCCTCCAGCAACCGCATGCGCAGGGGTGGAAAACTCTGAAAGGCCTGGTTGAGCGTATCGATGGGCAGCATAAGGACCGAGCCGGCGGACTGCGCGGCAAGCGTGTAGGTGTGCCGGCCGTCGCCCAGTGCGGCAGCCAGCTCCACCAGCTCCCCGGCACGGGCCGGAGCGAGCGTCAGCCGCGTCTCCAGCCGCTCGGACCGGCGCAGGAACTGGCCCGTGACCACCAGATAGAGCCCCTGGCAGATCCCGGACTGGCGGAAGACGACCTCTCCGGCATCAAAACTGATCAACTTGGCCGACATGTTCAGCAGAAGCCCGATGGCTGGAGGGCATTCCAGCAGCTCTGCCACGGGATGCGCCCGGAGGGCTTCCATTCGCCTGGATCTTGCCTCACGTTGCATGGTTACCTCATGCGGCAGCCCTCGCTAACGGGCCTCTGCGTATGCGTACGCCTCTGGCTTGTGGCCGGCGCACGCCGATTCCGGCGGGACGCACAGAACCGGCACGCGGGAGCGGGCCAGCAAGGCAAAGGCAGTGCCATGCGGCCCCGGTGTGCCGCTGGCGCGCTTGACGCCGGCCACCAGCATGCAGGGATGGTTTTGCGCGATTCCCTCGACGATGGCGTCTACCGGATTGCCGTCCTTGACGATGCAATGCACCGGGAACTGCCCGCCGGACTGGATGCCAAACTCTTCCAGCGTGGCGCCGCAAGGATTCAGAAAAGCAGCGACTTCGGCCTACGTGCGCGCGTGAAGCACCAGCAAGGGGCGCTGAAAGATCTGCGCCAGCGAGCAAGCCGTGGCCGCCGCCGCAGCAGCAGCCTCGTTGCGCTCCATGGCCAGCAGTACCGGACCGCCGGGAGTGGGGCGAAACGCGCCGGCATTCCAATCCGCCGCCACCGCCAGCACTGGACACGGCGCCAGCCGAACCAGTTGCTCGGCGATGGCGCCCACAATCACCGGACCGGCGCCCTCCATGCCCTTGGTGCCGATCACGATCAGCCCTGCCTCGTATTGCCGGGCAACATCCAGCAGCATCTGCGCCACCGCGCCCTGGCGAATCTCTGAATGGCTGTGGATGCCCTCCTGAAGGAGGTCGCCGGACAACTTGTCCAGCGCCGCGCGCGCCTCTTCGGTCAGCCCGGTCAGAACCTGCCCGGGAACCTTATCCACCTCTGCATATTCCAGGGGATCGATGCCGTGGGCCAGCACAATCCGCGCGCCATAGGCCGTGGCCAGCTTGCGGGCATACTCCAGAGCTGCTTCTGACCGGCTGCTCAGGTCCGTGGCCACTACGATGGTCTTCAGTCCGCTTGCAAAGCTCATGGATGCCTCCCGGCACCTGCCTGGTTTCCTGCCTATTGGATACCGAGTCTGCGCCTTCGAAAGAGGCGTCGGCAGTGACCCCATTCACCCGGCACTGTGACTCTGGTCACACGCCAGGCCTCAAGGATAGCGCCAGAGCCGGCCTGTTTTGGCCGGCCCGCAGGCGGTCAAGGTCAAACCGGCGCATATCGGCAAGGCAAATGCGATAGTCTTTTCATGACATGAGAAATGCAAAGAACCTTGCCATTCACCCGTGGGGGTCGCGGAGAATTGTGCGTCTGCTCGCGATGCTCCTGGGTTGCTCCCTGGCTGCTTTCGCACAGGCGCCCGCGCCGGACTCACCCCAAATTGAGGCCAGGGCCCACGCCATGGTGGCCAGGCTCACGCTGGAGCAGAAGATTCAATTGCTGGGCGGTGTCGACGAGATGTTCACGCAACCTGCGACGGCGATTGGCTTGCCGCGCCTCAAGATGAGCGACGCCTCGGTTGGTGTGCGCACCTGGGGACCCACCACCGCCTACGCGGGCGGCGCAGCCCTGGCCGCCACCTGGGATACGAACTTTGCGCGCAAGCTCGGTGAGTCCCTGGGCAAGGACGCCCGCGCCCGCAACGTCCATTTCCTGCTCGGCCCCGGCGTCAACATCGCCCGCTCGCCCGTCGCCGGCCGCAACTTCGAGTACCTTTCCGAAGATCCCTACCTGAACTCGACTCTGGCCGTCCCCTTCATCCAGGGCATCCAGTCCCAGGGCGTGATCGCCACGGTGAAGCACTACGCCCTCAACGACCAGGAGTACAACCGCCATAACGTCTCGTCCGACGTGGACGAGCGCACCATGCGCGAAATCTACCTGCCCGCCTTTGAGGCCGCCGACACCCAGGGCCACGTGGACGCGGTGATGAACTCCTACAACCTGGTCAACGGCGTCCACGCCACTCAGAACGAGTTCCTGAACCTGAAGGTGCTCAAGGGCGAGTGGGGTTTCCAGGGGATTCTCATGTCCGACTGGGACGCGACTTATGACGGCGTGGCAGCGGCCAACAACGGCCTCGACCTGGAGATGCCCAGCGCGCGCTTCATGAACGCCCGGACGCTGCTGGCCGCGGTCAGGGATGGCTCGGTGAAAGAGTCCACCATCGACGACAAGGTGCTGCGGCTGCTGAGGACCGTGCTGCGTTATGGCTTTCTGGACCGCCCGCAATTCGATCCGTCGAATTCCACCTACTCCGTTGCCGATCGCGCCGTAGCCCTTGAGGGCGCGCTCGAGAGCATTACGCTGCTCAAGAATAATGGCCACCTTCTGCCGCTTGATCCAGCCAAAGTGAAGACCATCGCGGTGATCGGCCCCGACGCCTGGCGGGCGGTGACCGGCGGCGGCGGCTCCTCAGAGGCTCACGCATTCGAGCCGGTCAGCATCCTCACCGGCATCGCCAATCTGGCCGGACCCAACGTCCACCTCGTCTACAGCCGCGGCCTGCCCGATGAGAACGAAATATTTCACGCAACGTATTGGAAGGGCGGCGTGAAAGTGGAGACCTTCTCTGGCCGGGAGTTCGCTGGCGCGCCTGAAGTGACTTCGCACCAGGCCGTGGCCGACTGGCAAGAGGCGCCGTGGGGGGTTGATGACCCGCACCCGCACAGCATTCGCTACACCGGCGTGTTCCGGGCGGAAAAGACAGGCAAGTATCTAATTCTGGCCGCTGCCTCCGGTGAAGATTCCTTCAAGGTACTCGTCAACGGCAAAGAGGTGCTGGCGCAGCCGCACAACGAGGGCCAGGTTCCACAATCGGCAACTCTCGAGCTGGCTGCTGGAGAGACGGTGAATGTGGTAGCCAGCTATCTGCCCCACGCACCCGGCATCCGCCTGGGTTTAGGCATTGCTTATGAGCCGGAACTGATCTCTGCGGATGCCAGAAAGTTTGCGGCCCTCGCGGATGTAGCCGTGGTAGCTGCCGGCTTCAGCCCGCCCACCGAGGGCGAGGGCTACGACCGCACATTCTCGCTGCCCTGGGGACAGGACGCGCTGATCGAGGCTGTGGCTGCGGCCAATCCGCATACCATCGTCACTCTGACTGGAGGCGGCGGCATGGATACCCGGCGCTGGCTCGACAAGGTTCCTGCGCTGTTGCACACCTGGTACCCCGGCCAGGAGGGCGGAACGGCGGTCGCCGAAGTTCTCTTCGGCAAGCATAACCCCGAGGGCAAGCTGCCGGTCAGCTTCGACCGCAGTTGGGAGGAGAACCCCTCGGCGCCGTACTACTACCCCACCAAGGGCGCGGACACCGCGCTGCACGTGACGGAAGACGGGCGGCCGCCGGTGGATTACGTCATCCCCCACGTGAAATACGAGGACAAGCTGATGGTGGGCTACCGCTACTGGACCACCACCGGCAAGCACCCGCTCTACCCCTTCGGCTTCGGGCTGAGCTACACCACCTTCAGCTTCGCTAACCTGCAAGTTCCGGCAGCGGCAGTTTCCGGCTCTACGGTAACGGTCAGCTTCGACGTGACCAACACCGGCTCCGTCGCCGGCGCTGAAGTGGCCCAACTCTACGTTTCCGACCCTTCCGCCAGGGCCAGCCGCCCCGAGCGCGAACTGAAGGGCTTTGAAAAAGTCCGCCTGGCTCCCGGCGAAACCAAACACGTCACGCTGAATCTCGACGCCCGCTCTTTCAGTTATTGGGACGCGACGGCCCACAAGTGGACCATCGAGCCCGGCAAGTTCGTGATTCGCGTGGGCGATTCGAGCGAAAACACGCCGCTCAGCGCGGAGTTGACGCTGAATTAGAGTATTTTCACAGTTTCTGTCATGTGGGCATCGCGCTACCCCACCCTAGCCGCAAAAGAACGAACCGCAGATCCTTCGACTTCCCCTTCGCTGCGCGCAGGGTTCGCTCAGGACGACGGCTAGGGGGTGCGCCCATGACCTTACACTCAACGTGAAAATGCTTTATGCGGAGCTCTGCAGGAATGCCTCGAACTGCTCCAACGGCAGCGGGTGACTGAACAGGAACCCCTGGAAGTTATGGCAGCCGAGACCGGCGAGGAAGCCCCGCTGTTCTTCTGTTTCCACGCCCTCGGCGATCACCAACATATCCATGGCCCGGCCCAGCGAAATGATAGTTTGCGCAATGGCGCCGCTGCTCGAATCCACCAGAATGTCGCGGACGAACGCTCTGTCGATCTTTAGTTGATCGAGGGGCAGGCGCTTGAGGTAAGCCAACGACGAATAGCCCGTGCCAAAGTCGTCCATGGAGAATCTCAGGCCATGGAACTTGAGTTCGGCCATTTTGGCTATGATCTCCTCGATATTCTCCACCAACATGCTTTCGGTGAGTTCCAGCCGGAGGCTTTTGGGATTGGCTCCGGTGCGATCCAGGGCCATCAATACATGTTCGACAAACTCCGGCTGACGGAATTGCAGGGCGCTGATATTGACGGAAAGCATGAGACGAGCTGTTTGCTCCCGGCCTGCCCAGGCCGCAATTTGGGCGCAGGCGGCTTCCATAATCCAATCTCCCAGAGGCAGAATCAGCCTGGATTCCTCTGCCAGGGGAATGAACTCGTCGGGCAGCACGAGGCCGCGCCTGGGGTGGTTCCAACGGATCAGGGCTTCGGCACCCGTCACGCGGCCTCGCTCGACCTGGGGCTGATAGTAAAGCTGGAATTGTTTTGCCTTGATCCCTTGACGCAACTCCTCCTCCAAGGTGGCGCGGGCGTTGACGGAGGTCTGCAAAGCGGGGGAGAAGAAACGCAGCAGACCGTCTCCGGCGGCCTTGGCTTGATGCAGGGCAATATCAGCCTGCTGCATGATTTCATCGGTGCTGTTCAGCCGATCTCCAAAGACGGTGACCCCGAGACAGATGGTCGCGAGACATTCGCGGCCTTCAATCGGGTAGGGCCGGCCAACCGCGGCCAGGATTCTTTCGCCGACGACCTCGGCCTGGGCCGCGGCTTCCTCGGCAACTTTGCTCAGGCCTTCGAGTATCATCACAAACTGATCACCGCCTAACCGGTACACGGTGTCGGCTTCGTGGGCGCAGGCGGCGATGCGCCGCGCGACTTCCTTGAGCAGAAGATCGACTATTCGGTAGCCGAGGGTCTCTTTTAACGCCTTGAAATTGTCCAGATCGATCAGCAGCAGCGCCCGCAAGCGTCCGCTTCGGGCGCCGGCGGCCAGGGTCTGGCGCAATTGTTCCAACAACTGCCGGCGGTTGAGCAGTCCAGTCAACGGGTCGTAAAAAGCCAGATTCCGGATAGTGTTCTCCGCCACCTTGGCAGGGGTGATATCACGCGTAATGGTAAGGACGCAGGCAACGCCGTCAATCTCGATGATCGACGCCGAAACCTCTCCCCATACAATCTCTCCGTTCTTCTTCCTGAACCGCGCCTCCAAAGCGCGGAACCCGGAGTTCTGGCGCACGATTTCCACCATGGCCTGGCGGTCGCGGTCATCCGCC
Organism: Occallatibacter sp.; assembly: GCA_049698655.1. GTDB lineage: Bacteria > Acidobacteriota > Terriglobia > Terriglobales > Acidobacteriaceae > Telmatobacter. The sequence continues at coordinate 8,302 of JBAVYF010000365.1, forward strand.
CAGATTCCCAATTCCTGCGAGGTTTTCCCAAGGACTTCATCGCGTTCAAATCCCATGATGTCGAGGAGGGACTGATTGACGTCGATAAACATCGTATCGCTGAGGCGGATGATGCTGATGGCGTCGAGACTGGTCTGGAATGCGGTGCGGTAGCGTTCCTCGCTCAGCCGCAACGCCTCCGCGGCCGCAGCCAGGCGCTCCTCGGCCGCCTTGGCATCGGTAATATCCCGCGTAATGGAAAGGATGCAGGCAACGCCGCCAATCTCGATTTGTGACACCGACAACACACCCCAGCGCAATGTTCCTTCCCGGGTTCGATACTGCGTTTCAAAGTTCCGGCAGACCGCATTCTTGCGTATCTCTTCAACCAGTTTCTGCCGTTCGGCAGAGTTCGCCCAGATGCCGATCTCCAGCGCAGTATGCCCGATGACTTCATCCCGCTTGAATCCTGTGACTTTGAGGAATGCTTCGTTGACCTCGATGAACTTCCCATCTTCCAAATTACAGATATCGATGGCATCGAGATTCAACTGGAAGGTGGCGCGGTAGCGTTCCTCGCTCAGCCGCAACGCCTCGGCGGCCGCCCTGGCCGCAGAGATGTCCCGAACCACGATGAGAAAGCTGGGAATACCATTCAGCTCAATCAGCGCCCCCGAGGCCAGAACCCAAAACCGCTGCCCATTCTTCCTTGCAAGCAAGAACTCCAGGTCCCTGATAACGGAATCCTTGCGCATCGCCTCAACCAACTCCAGCCGATCCTTAGGATCCGTCCAGATGTTGAGTTCCGTGGTGGTTCGCCCAATCACTTCCTCTCGTTCGTATCCAAACATACGCAGGAATTCCTGGTTGACATCGACAACTCTTCCATCACTCTGCTGGGTGATGGAGATGCAATCCAGGCTGATCTGGAAGATAGTTCGGTAGCGTTCCTCGCTCAGCCGCAACGCCTCCGCAGCCGCGGCCAGGAGCTCCTCAGCCTCCTTGCGGGCATTGATGTCCTCGACGATTACGAAGTGGTTTTGCTCGCGCCTGTCGCTATCCCGCCGGATCGTTGCCGTCACCTTTACCCAGGTGAGGCTGCCGTCCTTCCGGATATAGCGTTTTTCCCAACTGACGGAGCCGGCCTCTCCGGTTGACAAGGGTTGGAGCTCCGCCCGACTCCTGGGCATATCCTCAGGCGGCGAAAGTTGCTCGAAGGTCATGCCCGGCACTTCGCCGTCAGGGTAGCCGATGATCTCGGCAAAACGCGCGTTGCACTTCTCGATCTTGCCGCCGAAGGAGGTATGGACGATGCCGACCGGAGCCTGCTCAAAGGTGGCGCGATAGCGCTCCTCGCTATCGCGCAGCGCCGCCTCCGCCCGCTTGCGCTGGCTGATGTCGCGGGCTATAGCGGAAGCGCCAACCACCTCCCCGTCTGAATTCCGGATCGGAGATATCGAGAGCGAGACATCGATGTCGCGTCCGTCCTTGCTGCGAAGAAATGTATCGAAAGGGCCGATGAGGCCTCCCTGCGCGATGACCGCCATGAAGGATGGGACTTCCTGGCCGCGGTCATCCGGGGCGAGCATGGCGATGTTTTTTCCGATGATTTCCTCGTTCGTGTACCCGAACAGCGCCTCGGCGCCCTGGTTCCAACTGACGACAGTCCCATCCAGATTGACAGCATGAACCGCGTCGCTGGAGGATTCAACGACCGAGGCCAGCAAAGCCCGATTCTTTTCCGCCTCATGGCGGACGGAAACATCGCGAACGATGGAGCAGATGGCCGTCACTTCGCCGGCGGAATTCCGGATGGGCCAGTTGGTCACGGTGACATGAACCTTGTTCCCATCCTTGCGCAGGGCCAAACCATCATCTTGCAGCAGGAGCGCCCCCGCCAGGAGCTGCCCGATGAGCAGATCCGCGCGTGCCCTTCGTTCCGGCGCGATGATCATAGAGAAGGGTTTTCCGATTGCCTCATCGGCAGAGTAGCCGTAGATGACCTCCGCGCCGTGGTTCCAGGTGAGAATCTCGCCGGACGGCGCGTTGGTGATGATGGCTTCCTCGCAGCTCTCCACCACATCGGCAAGAAAAC
>JBAVYF010000366.1:0-3649 GCA_049698655.1 Occallatibacter sp.
GTTCTTGCCGCGCTGCGCAAAGATGCCGACAGCAGGCCACTCCATATTGTTCCGCGGATGACGAACGCCGGTCACGATCTTTGATGCATCCACCTTATGAAAAAGGAAGACAACTTCGATATGCGAAAAATCCTCGATGCCATGGAGCGCTTCCGCGGAAAACTTTTCCGTTAGCTCAATGCACGACTCTTCTTCTCCCCAATAATCATCCTGGGGACGGTCGCGCAATGCTCTCACATATCCGATCGGTTCAATTCCCTCAATCATCTCTTCCTCGTATCACTACTTGAACTCCGCTGGAGCCATGGCGTGGGGCGCGGTAACAGCCTCGTCCAGCTCCTCGCCGGCTGTGTCCATCGTCTTGCCGCGCAGAGCGCTCGATACAGCAGCCTCCATCATCAACTCGGCAAAGCGTCGCGTGGCGTGGTCGAGAATGAGCGTCGCCTCTCGAATGGCAGCTGAGTCTTCGGTCAGTTTGGCCTTCTTCAGATAGTCGCGGGCCAGCGAAATTGCGGTTTTCTCGTTCGTGGTCAACTGCGCCCACGCCGGACTTGCCGGCGCTCGCTCGACGGCTGCCAGAATCGTCTCGGCCTCATTGCGCGCCTCAATCAGCAGCCGCTTGGCAAAGTCGGCTTCGGCATTGTCGAAGGAATCAAGAATCATGCTCTCGACCTGCGAGTCGGTCAAGCCATAAGTCGGTTTCACTTCGATCCGCGCCGCCATCCCGCTGCGCTGCTCGCGCGCTGAGACGTGCAAGATGCCGTCGGCGTCGATGAGAAACTTGACTTCAATGCGCGGCAGGCCGGCGCTCATCGGCGGAATGCCCTTGAGGTCAAACCGCGCCAGAGAGCGGCAATCGGCGGCCATTTCGCGCTCGCCCTGCACCACATGAATGGCGACGTTGGTCTGCCCATCCACGCCGGTGGTGAAGTGCTCGGTGGCCGAGGCGGGAATCGTCGAGTTGCGCTGGATGATGCGAGCTACAGTTCCGCCCAGCGCCTCTATGCCCAGCGAAAGCGGAGTCACATCCAGCAGCAGCATTTCGCCGGTCGATTTGGATGCGCCGGCGAGAATGTCGGCCTGCACCGCTGCGCCCAGCGCAACCACTTCATCGGGATTCAGTTCGATGTGCGGCCGCTTGCCGCGCGCCGCCAGATGGAAGAGATCGTCCACCAGTTTCCGCACGGCGGGAATGCGCGTGGAGCCGCCCACCAGCACCACTTCGTCAATCTGCTCGGGCGTGATGCCGGCGTCGGCCAGCGCCTGCTTGCAAGGCCCCGCCGTGCGCGCGAGCACCGGCTCAATCAGCAGCTCGAAGACGCCGCGGGGAATTTCGCGCTGATAGCGGTCGCCGTTGGGCAGCTCGATGTCGAAGTGCGCTGCCGGCTCGGTGGAAAGCTGTATCTTGGCCTCGATGGCGGCCTTGCGCACGGCTTGCACCGCGCCCGGATGCAGCCGCAAATCAACGCCATGCTCGGCGTGAATCTCGTCAAGAGCGATGGCCATCAGCAGATTGTCGATGTCATCGCCGCCCAGGTGCGTGTCGCCGTTGGTAGACTGCACCTCGAAGATGCCGTCGCGCAGCTTGAGGATGGAGATGTCAAAGGTGCCGCCGCCCATGTCGTAGACGGCAATCGTGCCCGCCTTGGCGCGATCGAGCCCGTAGGCAAGAGCCGCCGCAGTCGGCTCATTCACCAGACGCAGCACCTCAAGTCCGGCCATGCGCCCAGCATCCTTGGTGGCCTGGCGCTGCGCATCGTTGAAGTAGGCCGGCACGGTGATGACCGCTTGCGTGACCGGCGCCGAGAAAAAGCGCTCGGCGTTGCGCTTGAGCTGGCGCAGAATGTAGGCGGAAATCTCCGGCGGGGTGAAGCGCAGCTCGCCCAACTGGATGCGCGGCACCTCATTGGGATCCGGTGGACCGGCTTCCACGTCCCCGGCAAGATGAAATGGAAACAGCTTCAGCTCTTCCTGAATCTCTTCGAGGCCGCGGCCCATCAGCCGCTTGACTGAGTAGATGACCCGCTCCGGCGTCTGGATGAGCGCCTTGCGCGCGCTGTTGCCCACGGTGACCGTGGGACGGCCGCCGTTAGCTGGAATGGGGTCGAGCGCCACCACCGACGGCACCAGATTCGAGCCGTCCACGCCGGGAATCACCACGGGCGCATCGCCCTCCATATAAGCGACCAGGGAGTTGGTGGTTCCCAGGTCAATTCCGACTACGCGTCCTTCCGCCATGCTTTCTCAGGCTCCTCAGGGTCTGCTATCACTTCAGTCACGTCGCGGAGCAGATTGCTGAGGTAGCGCCTGCGGTCGAGCAGGGCTACCATCTTTCTTTGTGAAGCTCCTCGCGCGGCTCGGTTGCCCTCATCCCACGCCTCCCACTCGACGCGCAGATCCTCGTCCACCGCCTCCAGCATGACGTGGAATTTTTCCTTTGCTTCGGTCAGGCTTGCTTCAAGCGCTACGTCTGACTCGCCCATCTTGCGGGCCGCGCGCATCTCTTCGAGCTGCATATTCAACTCGAAGACCTCTTCGAGCAGATCGGCGGGTGTTCGCGCGCTCTTTTGTTCTTTGCTTTCGTGGCCGTCGGCCATCTCCGCGCCTTCCAGCTTGAGCAGGTACTCGGTGCGGCGCAACGGATCCTTCAAGGTGCGATATGCGTCGTTGAGCAGCGCCGTATCGGCCAGGCTCCACTGCTTTTCGTTCTCCAGGGCGCGGGCAAAGCGGTCGGGATGCAGCTTGCGGCTCAGGCGGTGAAACTCGTGCTCCAGGGCGGGCAAATCGAGGTTCAGCCTGGGTTCCAATCCAAAGACGGAAAAATAATCGCCGCCCGGAGGGGGCTGAATCTTGCTGCAATGCGGGCAAAAGAGCGTTGAATCGTTGTGGCCGATGGAGCACGACCAACAGGCAATGGGAACCGCGGAATCGATTACCTTGAACATGGTTTCACTCTTACTAAAACCTATGAGAACGACGAACCGCAGCTGCAGGAGTGCGTGGAGTTCGGGTTGATGAAGTTGAATCCCTGACGCATCAGCGTCTCCTCGTAGTCCAGCGTCATGCCGTGCAGATAGATGAACGATTTGGGATCGACGAAGACCCGCACGCCGTCGAATTCATAAATGCGGTCGCGCTCGCGGGGCCGCGCGTCGAACTTGATGGAGTAAGAAAGCCCCGAGCAGCCTCCGCCCATCACGCCCAGGCGCAGTCCGCCCTCTGTGGGCGAAATGCCTTCCTTGGCCATGGCGATGCGAATGCGCTTGATGGCCTTCTCGGTCACCTGGACGCCCTGCCCTGTCGATGAGGAAGCAGTTTCCGCTGAAGGCGGAGCCTGCCGCGCCGCAGGTGTTTCGATGGTCACGATCTTCGACATAATCGCCTCTTACTGCGCTGCCGCCACAGCCACGGCTTCAGCCGTCTCTGCCGCGCCGTTCTTCTTCTTCCAGTCGCCGATGGCCGCGCGAATCGCATCCTCGGCCAGCACCGAGCAGTGAATCTTCACCGGCGGCAGTGAGAGTTCCTTCACGATGTCGGTGTTTTTGATGCCGAGAGCGTCGTTCACGGTTCGGCCCTTGATCCATTCGGTAGCCAGCGACGAGCTGGCAATCGCCGAGCCGCAGCCAAAGGTCTTGAACTTGGCCTCTTC
>JBAVYF010000367.1:0-4393 GCA_049698655.1 Occallatibacter sp.
GCCCCGCGACGTGGCCGCAATCGGCATCACCAACCAGCGCGAGACGGTGATTGTGTGGGAGCGGGCGACGGGCAAGCCTATTCATCGGGCCATTGTCTGGCAGGACCGCCGCACGGCCGCGCGGTGCTCCCAGTTGGAGGAGAGCGGGGTTGGGGAGACAGTCTCCAACAAGACCGGGCTGGTGCTGGACCCGTATTTTTCCGCGACCAAGGTGGGCTGGATTCTGGACAACGTGCCGGGCGCGCGGGCGCGAGCCGATCGCGGCGAGCTGGCATTTGGGACCGTGGACAGTTGGCTGATCTGGCACCTGACCAGCGGGAAGCGGCACGTGACCGATGTGACCAACGCCTCGCGGACGCTGCTCTTCAATATTGTGAAGGGCGAATGGGATGCGGAGCTGCTCAAGATATTCAACATTCCCAAGAGCATGTTGCCCGAGGTTGTCTGGTCGAGCGAGAAGGTGGGCGAGGTGACCACCACGCTTGGGCTGGGCGGCGTGGCCATTGCGGGAATAGCCGGCGACCAGCAGGCGGCGCTCTTCGGCCAGTTGTGCTGGAAGGCGGGCGAGGCCAAAAACACCTACGGGACGGGTTGCTTCCTGCTGCAGAATATCGGGACGGGGCACGACGGCAACGGCACGGGCTTCGTGCGCTCCAAGCACCGGCTGATTACCACGCTGGCGGCCAGCGCGCAGCATCGCCTGGAGTATGCGCTCGAAGGCAGCATCTTCATCGGCGGCGCTGTGGTGCAGTGGCTGCGCGACAATCTGAAACTCATCGGCTCCTCGGCCGAGGTGGAGGCGTTGGCCGCGAGTGTGCCCGACTCGGACGGAGTGGTGCTGGTGCCTGCGTTTGTGGGGCTGGGCGCGCCGCACTGGGATCCGCACGCTTCCGGATTGCTGATCGGCCTGAACCGCGGCACTACGCCGGGGCACATTGCACGGGCGGCGTTGGAGAGCATCGCCTTTCAGGTAGCCGACGTGCTGGAGGCAGTGCAGAGCGAGACGGGCACACCACTGGCTGCGCTCAGAGTGGATGGTGGCGCTGCAGTGAACAACCTCCTATTGCAGTTCCAGGCCGACGTGCTGGGCGTGCCCGTGGTGCGTCCGCGGGTGACCGAGACGACCGCGCTGGGAGCGGCTTATCTGGCCGGCTTGGCGACGGGCTTCTGGGCCAACCCGGAGGATTTGCAGGCGAAACGGCAGGGCGATGTGCGCTTTGAACCGAAGATGGATGCGAGCGAACGGGCCGAGAGGCGCGGGCGCTGGTCGCGAGCCGTGGAGCGGGCTAAGGGCTGGAGCGAGCGACAAGCTTGAGCGAACGCTAGCTCAAGGTTTCCATCAACCAGCCGGACCGAGCAACTCTGGGCCTATCCGGCGGCGACAACTTTGAAAGCATCGCGAGCGGCGGCAACGGTGGCGGCGACCTCTTCCGCGCCATGCGCAGTGCTCAGGAAGGTAGCTTCAAATTGCGAGGGCGGAAGCCAGACGCCTTGGTTGAGCATCGCATTGTGGAAGCGGCCGAAGGCGGCCGTGTCGCTCTGAGCGGCCTGGGAGTAGTCGGTGACCGGACCCGCAGTGAAGAACCAAGTCCACATGGAGCCAACCCGGTTGAGGGTGAGCGGCACACCGGCGCGGGCTGCTTCGGCGGCTACGCCCTCGGCGACAGCTTTGGCGGTGGCTTCGAGCTGCGGGTAAACCTGGGCGGCATGTTCCTGTAAATAGCTAATGGTGGCGAGGCCGGCGGCCATGGCCAGCGGATTGCCGCTGAGGGTTCCGGCCTGGTAGACGGGGCCGAGCGGGGCGAGCAGGTCCATGAAAGCGCGCTTGCCGCCGAAGACGCCCACCGGCAGCCCCCCGCCGACGATCTTGCCCAGCGTGACCAGATCAGCGTCAATGCCGTAAAGCTCCAGCGCCCCGCCCAGTGCCACACGGAAGCCGGTCATCACCTCATCAACGATCAGCAGCGCTCCTTCGCGCTGGGTAAGGGCGCGCAAGCCGGCAAGATAACCGGGGGCGGGCGCGATGCAGCCGGCGTTGCCAACCACCGGCTCCAGAATCACAGCGGCGATGACGCCGAGATGAGCGGCGAAGGCCGCTTCGACCGCAGCGAGGTCGTTGTAGGGCAGGGCGAGGGTGAGGCAGGCGATCTCCTCCGGCACGCCTGCTGAGCCGGGGATTCCAAAGGTTGCCACGCCGCTGCCGGCTTTGACCAGCAGCCCGTCTGCGTGGCCGTGGTAGCAGCCCTCGAATTTGACGATGACCTTGCGGCCGGTGGCGGCTCGGGCCAGGCGAATGGCGCTCATGGTGGCCTCGGTGCCGGAGCTGACTAAGCGCATCTTCTCGATAGCCGGGAAGCAGGCGACTACGCGCTCGGCGAGATCGGCCTCGGCTGCCGTGGAAGCGCCGAAGCTGGCCGAGTTGCGCGCGGCGCATTCAATGGCTTCAACCACCGGCGGAAAGGCGTGGCCCAGAATCATCGGTCCCCAGGAGCCAAAGTAGTCGATGTAGCGGTTGCCGTCGGCGTCGGTGAGCCACGCGCCCTGGGCGCTGGCGACAAACGGCGGCGCACCACCCACCGCGCGAAAGGCCCGCACAGGCGAGTTGACGCCGCCGGGGAAGAAGCGCTCGGCGCGCTGTTGCAGAATCAGGGAACGGTTGCGGAGTGCGGCTGGAACCTGGGAACTCATCGTGGGTCCAGTATAGAGGGCGAGAGACTCGCGCATCATCTGAATTGAATCGTGCGGCTCCGGGCCCGCATCCCGTTGATGGTGAGCAACCTTGCAGAACTCGGCGGCCGACTGGTGGTGATCTTCGATGGCCATTGCGGGTTGTGCAATTGGTCGGTGCGGTGGTTTTTGCGGCGGGACCGGCGGGACCGGCTGCGTTTTGTTGCTTCAGAGTCGGCAATGGCGGCTGGGCTGCTGGCGCGGCACGGAATCAGCTTTCCGGACTCGAAATCCAGTCCCGCCACAATTCTGGTTGTGTTGAATGCGGGCGGCTTGGCGGAACGAGTGCTGGCGCGGTCGGAGGCGGTTCTGGCGCTGATTGCTGAATTGCCGCGGCCTTGGCCGGTGGTGGCCAGAGTGCTGGGCTGGATTCCACGGCCAGTGCGCGACCTGGGCTACCGGCTAATCGCCCGTTGGCGCTACCGCATTTGGGGGCGGCTGGAAAACTGCCCCTTGCCTACGGCCGGGGAGCGGAATCGGTTTTTGTAGCGTCCTGGCTCCGTTGGCAGCGGCGTTGAATGACCATTCCGTTCACTGCCATCAGGATCATGCCGATCGCGAGGCCGAACACCGCTCCGCGCAGCAAGTCGTCCCAGTTCTGCACCATGCTTGAAGACGAGTGAGTGATCTGGGGCCAAATAACGGCAATCGCCAGGAATACCGTTGCGATGGGTAATGTGACAAGGGGGTTTTTACGCAGATTCAGTCTCATGGTTATAGTTCTCCTTTGAGAGTTAGTCCGTATATCGGTACCAGGCCATCATGGACAGCTTGATCACTGCGAAGGTCAGCGCGACAGCAAGCACGTCCCAGTTCCAGATGTGGTCGTGGAGAAGGCGGTACTCAAAGATGCCGATGGCAACCAGAGCGGCTATGATGCCGGCCAGGCTGGTGGAACGGCGGCGATGTTCCAGGAAGCGTTCATCCACGGCCTTGCCGAAGATTCTGCAAACGAGAGGATTGTTCATTCTTTGTTCTCCAGATGAAAGATTTGATCGGTGGGACAGCCAAAGACCCGAGCGAATGTAAGCGCCAGCTCAAGGCTGGGTACGTAGCGGTTGCGCTCAATCGAGTTGATGCTCTGGCGGGAAACGCCAGCAGCCTGCGCCAGTTGCTCCTGCATCCATCCGCGGGCGATGCGGAGCCCTTTGACTCGATTTGTGATTGCAAACGCTATGTAAAGTCAGCTTTCCATATGAGAGTGGCACAGAGGATAATCAATGTCAAGCTGACTTTCCATTTTTCTCACGGATATTTTGCGCTTCGAGAAGTGTGCCGGATCGTTCATGGTGAGCAGGACTCCGGCAAATCCTGCTAAAATCAACATTCCCGGCCAGCCGCGCCGCACGAGAAATCCATCCTTAGAAAGCCTGCACCGTGTCTGACGAATCCAAGCCCAAATCCGTGACCTATGCCGACGCTGGCGTGGACACCCTCAGTGGCGATCACGTCAAGGAACGCATCGCGTACCTGGCGCAGAAGACCTTCAACCGCAACGTGTTGGGCGGGACCGGCGGCTTCGGTGCGCTCTTCCGGCTGGACCTGCAGCGCTGGAAGAACCCCATCCTGGTGAGTTCGGCCCATGGGGTGGGCGCCAAGCTGGAAGTGGCCTTCGAGCTGGGGATGCACCGCACGGTGGGCGCAGACCTGGTGAACCACTGTGTCA
>JBAVYF010000368.1:0-1585 GCA_049698655.1 Occallatibacter sp.
ATATATACTTGTCCATGATGAAACTAACTCCTTTCTTTCCCGCCTGGCGACCGCACCTGGCTCCCCTGGGCCAACGGGTGCATCAGCTCCGCCGTCAAAGCCTTCTGCAACTGGATCTCCTGTTCGGCCCCCTTCTGCCCTCCTGGCTTTTGGCTCAGGCCGACTAGGGGCCCAATAGCCGGGAGCAGATTTACTCGGTGCGCCGGACCTTCTTTGGCTTCCTCTACCAAGTGCTTAATCCCCGCGGCCCCTGCCGCCAGGTCGTGCGCCAAATCCAATCGCTCTTTGCCCTGGTGAGTTCCCGCATGGTCAGCGACGCTACCGGCGCCTATTGCACCGCGCGCGGCCGGCTGCCCTTGGACATTCTGGCCCGGTTGCGCTGCGCGGTAGCCGCGCACGCCAGCCAGGCCGAGGAGCTCTGGAATGGCTGGCGGGTCCGCGTGCTCGATGGCACCGCTGTGAGCATGCCCGACACCCTCAAAAACCAGCGGGCCTATCCTCAGTCGGCCGAACAAAAACCCGGCTGCGGCTTTCCCTTCATGAAAATCGTGGGCATTTTCAGCCTTTCCACCGGGGTGTTGCTCCATTACGCCCGGGGCAATAAACATCAGCACGAGTTAAGCCTGCTGCACCGGTTGCTGGACGTGTTCAAAGCGGGCGACTTGGTCTTGGCCGATCGCGGGTTCAGTTGCTACACGCTGCTGGCCTTATTGTGGCGTAGTGATGTTCCGGCACTGTTGCGCCTGCACCACGCGCGCAGCGCCGATTTGCGCCGCGGCAAACGCCTGGGCCAAAACGACCGACTCATTATTTGGCGCAAGCCCAACGATTGGGAGCGTCGGTACATCCCTCTGAAGCTGTGGAAATCCCTGGCCCCTGAGCTATCGGTGCGGATCTTGCGCTACGCGTTGCGCCGCCCGGGTTTCCGGACTCGCTCGGTTACTCTGGTTACCACGCTGCTGGACTCGGAACGTTACCCGGCTCAAGAGTTGGCACTCCTGTATGCCAGGCGGTGGCAGATTGAGCTGTGGTTTCGGGACCTCAAGACCTCCATGGGCATGGAAGTGCTCCGCTGCGAAAGCCCTAAAATGATCCACAAAGAACTGGAGATGTTCTTCATCGCTTACAACCTCATCCGCTGTCTGATGCTCCAAGCCAGCCGCGACTACCAAGTGGAACTCATCCGGCTCAGTTTCAAGGGAACAGTAGACGCTGTGCGCCAATTCAGCGCGGCAATTGCCCAGGCTCGCTCGCGGAAGAAGCAAAAGGAACTCGTCGACAAACTCCTTCAGACCCTTGCCGCCGACCTAGTCCCCGAACGGCCCGGGCGCCGCGAGCCTCGGGCCGTGAAACGGCGTCCCAAGCCATGCGCCTGGCTAACCAAACCCCGCCACCAGTTCAAAGACGCTCAACACCGCAACCGCTATTGGAAAAGTAAACCCCGAAAAACAAGGGCCTAATTTAAGCGCCATTCGGGTCAGTCCTATAATCTTTGCGTTCTTGATGCCTCACCCCGCGACGCACGCCGGCTGAGGCGCCGGTGCCAAAATGTTTACGTGTATGCTAAGATTATAGGACTTTCAGG
>JBAVYF010000369.1:0-7301 GCA_049698655.1 Occallatibacter sp.
TGAAGCTGACCTGCCAGTGGGGCGCGGGACAAAAGGCCGCCGCGCAAGAGACCGAAAAGGCGCTCTTGTCCAAATCCGCGCAGATGCAAAAGATAGGTTGGGAATCAACGGGGACGCGCCACTTTCTCGCTTCCTCACCGACCTTCGAGCCGGGCCGCTCTTCGTGGATTGCCTTGTTTGAAAGCCTTGATAAAGGAGACGGTGCCGCAATGGCCGGCGCCTTGCAGCAGCTTGAAGATGTCATGAGGCACTGACATGCTCTGGTCACGTTATGATGTTTTTCTCAGTTACTCGCGCGCCGACACGGAGCGTGTGCAGCCGCTGCTCGACGAGTTGCGCCGCCTCGGCTACAGCGTCTTCTTCGATGTCCAATCCATCGACCCCGGCGAACAGTGGAAGAAGCGCCTGGATCGCTCCATCCGCGGCTCGCGCACGCTTGTGTTGTGCTGGTCGGAACATGCGCACGGGTCCGATTACATCACCTTCGAATACTCCCGCGCCGAGGCTCTTCACAAACCGGTCTTTCCCTGGCTTCTTGACCGGACGCCGTTGCCGGCGATGCTGGAGATTCAGGGCATCACCGAACCCGACGGCGCCAGGGTTGCCTCCGCGTTGCGTCCCTACCTCGGCTGGACGCTGACTCGCAGGCATATCCTCCAGGCGATTGTGACCCTCCTGATCGCCGTGGCGCTCGCCGTTCCCATTTGGCGCAAGCTCAACCCGCCCCCTCCGCCTCCGTGGGAGTTTCAGGGTCAGGTTACTGGCCTCAAAACCGGCATACCCATCTCCGGCGTTGAGGTGACCTTAAAATTGGATGACCGCAAACCGCACGTGGCATGGACTGACAGTCGCGGCGTTTACACATTGCAAAACCTGCCCCCGCCGCGGCCCGATCACATTCATCTTGAGTTCCGGAAAACTGGATACGCCCCCGAAGGCGACACCATCTCATCCGCCAAGACCGATTTTGACCCAAGGCTCCAGGAGCAACCGTAAAATCCGCGGGGGCTGCTAATTCTGCTTGTCTAAAAACTTCGTATGCCCTGGCCCGCAGCTCGTCGTCCGTAAGCTGCTTCGTGTCTTCTTCCAGGGCGAGGAGATGTTGGTCAGGGTTCGAGGACGAGTTCACAAATGCCGGTATGGCAGTTGAGGATGGCGTTGCGGACCAGTTGGGCTTCTGATCCCTTTGGCCACAGGGCGGTAAATTTGACGCCTTTGATTCGTTCACGGGCTCCGGGAACTTCTTTATCGCTTATCTTCTGGATATCCAGGACTTCTCCATTGCTCAACAGGAGGCTGTATTCGGCGGTGCCGGTGAAACCGCCTGCGTCACCGAGAGAGATGGTTCGAAGTTGCAGGAGGGCCTCATCCGCGTTGCCGGATGGCTCTCTTGTACCGGTCTTGCGGAGAGCATCGATATGTTCGGTCAGCTCCTTTTGGATGACGCTGGGTGTCTTTCGGACACCGGGCCTCTGGTAGTTAGGATAGGTAGCCAGAGCGAGTTCCAAGAAGCGCAAGGCTTCATCCGAATTGCCTTTGGCTTCTGCGATTTCAGCCATGTGCTCGCCGACCTCGGCGTCTTGCCGGTTGAGCCAGGCTGATTGTATGTAGCTTTCGGCCTCGGCGATCTTGCCTTGCCGGTAGAGGAGCCAGCCGACGGTGTCCCACGTAGCGAAGATGAGGCGGCTCTTCGCTAAGGCGTTCTGGGGATTTTGCTGGAGGTTCCAGGTCTTGCTTTCCGCGGTGAACTTGTCGAGGGCTTCTTTGGCTTTAGATTCAACCAAGGGCAAATCGAGGCCGGCATTGCCTAGCTCATACGCTGCATCATTCATCATGCCTGGGTCGGTTGTGGTGAGGAGGAGAGCGAGCAGGGTTGTTTCACCTTTCAGCTTCATGCCGGCGGCTAGCTGGGCTTTGCCGGTGTACATTTGGAGGCGCTGGTCGCGTTTGTGCTTCTCAGGGAAACGGGCGACGCCGGTTTCCGCGACAGCGACAGCTTCAGTGGCGTGGTTTTCATCGAGGAGCAGGGAAATCAGGGCAGTGACAGGCGCGGGGTTATCGGGCTGCGCGGTAGCCCAGTTCCGCAGCGTTTCCTGGGCTTCCTTCTCCTGACCGAGGATATTCTGAGCCTCGGCGAGCGCGGAATACGGCCCATAGTTGTTGGGGTAGAGAGCCAGCTCTTTTCGGTAGTCGGTAATCGCGGCGGACATATTGCCACGCTGAAATTCGAGATAGCCGTAGTTGGTCCAGAGGTACGCTTGTTCGGGATTGAGGGAACGGGCTTCATCAAGCTGAGACTGAGCTGCCTCGAATTCATGGTGCTGGATGGAGAGATGCGCGGCGGCGATAAGCTGTGCTGCTTTGGGGTCGCTTGTGGGCTTGATGACGGTTAAGTTAGTGTGACCCTTGTCATCAGATGGAATGGGAGTGAATTTGTGTGCTGAAGTTATGAGCTGAATGAATTTTTCGTTACCCAAATCAGCGTCGTCGGCGAATTTCTTGTAAGCCTTCCAATCGGCGACGGGGACTTTTTCATGGAGAATTTCAATCTTGCGTTCAGCATAGACCGTGCCTTTCTCAAAGCGATACGTTTCGTCGTAAGTCGCCCATTGGGATTTGACGTGAACGTCATTGGGCAGTATGGCGGTCCAGCCGTCGGGGAGCTTCATGGCGGAGGTTGAGTATCCGGTGCGGGGTGAGCCGAGTGCGATAGAGCGGACGTGTGGATCGCTTTCGCCAGGGCGGGGAAGGCTGACGGGCATGACCTGGGGGATGATTCTGAGATGGTCCCAATCGCCGGCTTTTTCGCGCTTGTAGTCGTAGCTGAACTTGAATGGATCGGTGGTGTCTTCGGGTCGGGAAACTTCGGTATTGCTGGTGGTGCCCGTGTACCCTATGCCTTGGGAAAGCCGCTGGACGAGTTGATCGTATTGACCGGCTGCGGTTTGGTGGAAGGCGGCGCGGACAAGGAGTTCGGCGTCGCCGCGAAGGGTGAGGACAATTCGTGAGTTGGAGGTTCCGGTATCGTCCAGGGAGCCAGCGGCGTCCATTTTATCGATGGCGGGGAAGGGAAGACTGGTGGGGGTACGTTCAATTGTAGCCATGCCGGAGTCGGGAATGATCAGCGCACTCTTGTCGCGGATTGGATAGCTAAGGACGCGATAAGGAGCGACTTCCGGTGTGGAATCAAGCCAGATGGTTTGACCATCGAGTGAGACCCTGGTGATGAGATGGTTGAAGGATTGAGGCGAGGGGACGGCTTCATTGAAGCGAACGCCGGCGCCAATGAGGACAGCGTCGGGGTGGAGGCCGAGGACGTTGAGCATGGCGGCGAGAAGGGTGTGCTTGTCCTTGCAGTCGCCGTATTGGTTCTGTAGTACATCCGCTGCATAATGTGGCTGATAGCGGCCGATACCGAAGGCTACGCCGATATAGCGGATCTGGGTGGAGACGTAGTTGTAGACGGCGCGAACTTTTTCCTCCTGGGTAGTTTTACCTACGGTAAGTTCAGCGACTTTGGCCAGGACTTCGGGGTTGTTTGGGAGGATTCGATCACTTTCAAGTCCGCGATACCAAGCACCGATGGCATCCCAGCTCTTGAAGGTTGTCCAGGCGACCGAGGGAAGTTTGCCCTCTTTATCTTCGAGCTCTTGTTCAGCGGTCCAGAGCTGCTTCTTCTTGCGGTCCTTTTCCGCTTCTGCATCCGGGCCGACGGTAGGCTTCAATTGAGAGGTTTCCCAACGGTAGATGTGCTCGGTTGCGGTGGTGGATTCAATGGGCTTGCTTGTCGGGCTCCAAACATTAACGTAAATGTCTTTGGGAACGCGAAGTTCGACAGTCTGAGAGAGTGTGACGCCGTCCGTGATGAAGGACTCTCCTCCCCAGAACTGGCCTGGTACATCGGGCTTGGTGCGGATTAACTTTGCCTGCCATTCCAAACGATCTCCCACACGGAGATTGCGCACCGGAATTTGCAGCTCCTTGAGATCGCTGTAAAAGGGCGCCGCTGTTGTAACTGCGCTGGGCATCACAATGGCTTCTGTCACGGGGGTCTCAGTGACGGAGCCATCGGGACGGCGCACGCGAACGTAGATCAGTTCGACGTGTTCGGAGCTACTGGCGTAGGGGAGGCTCAACACGCCAAGCTGGCGGACGGCGGCTTCGGAGTGGACGCGGGCGGCGAAGGTGAATTGGCGGACGCCCGTGCCGTCGGCAGCCATCGTATACAGGTGATCGAGTTGCTCGATGACGACCGGTTCGGCGGAGTAGTTGCGGGAGACCGCTTGGACCTTGTCGTTGTGTTCCGGTTGAGCGTAAGTTTCAGCGCAGACTGCCGCACCTGCAATCAATAGGATCAGGACTGACGTGCCGTTCTTCATCTTGCAGTAAGTCTACTACTCGACCTTTGACAGTATTTCCCGCTCTCGCAGGAGGAGAAATGGAAAAACTATGTGAGAAATCTGAGAGGCTGGGCTCCTCCCGAATCACGCGCCATCCGAAAACTGACCACGAGGACCACTCATTCGTACCGGTAAACGCCCTTGTATTGACCGATTCAATGACCCTCAGGTGCATCCCAACCCGTAAACCGGAGCTCTGCAAAAACGTCGTCTGGTTTTCGTTACACTCACGTCCAAATCTGAAGTCCTGGACAGAACCCAGCCCAAAATCGGCACCCTGTACATGAAATGTGTACACTTCGACCCGCCTGATGCGGCCAAAAACAACCAAAATCGGGCAAAAACTGTCAACTTTTCGCGCTTTTTGTCCGGTCCCATCCGGACCTTTCGCGGTTTTTTGCGCCCCTGCAATAGAACTTTTTTGCAGTTTCCCGCGCGTCGCCTCCGTTTGTGGCCTTGTAGTGCGACGGACCTCCTTCTTTTTGCAGGCGTATAGGCCTACACAATTTCACAGTACGCTGACCTGCTGACCCGCTGTCCCTCCCCTGCCCCGGGGTCCCGGGCGACTGGTCTTCGTCGCTGAGGTGACGGTCGCTACAATGGAAACTGAAGCCTGACCCACCCGACCAATGGCCGACGAAGAGCAGAACAAGCCCCAAAAACCCGGTGAAGACCCCGTAGAAAAGGTCTACGACTCCCGGCTCATTCGCCGCCTCGGCCACTATCTGCGTCCCTACTGGTGGCAGGCTGCCGTCTCCGCCCTTGCCGTCTCGCTCAAATCCCTCTGCGACGTCACCGGCCCCTACCTGATCATGGTGGGCATCGACCGCTACTTCCCAGCCGACCCTGCTTCGCCGCCCTCCGTCAACCTATTTGCCCACGGTCTCAGCGCAACCAGATGGCTCGCCCACCGCCTCCCGGCCGATCCCTACCAGGGCATCACCCGCCTGGCCACCATCTTCCTCGCCGCCCAGCTCGCCTCTTACCTCTTCGAGTTCATTCAGATCTACCTCATGCAGTGGACCGGCCAGAAACTTATGTTCGACTTGCGCCGCGACATCTTCCGCCACATGCAGCGCTTGCACATCGGCTTCTTCGACACCCACCCCGTCGGCCGCCTCGTCACCCGCATCACCTCCGACGTCGACGCCATCAACGAGATGTTCACCGCCGGCGTGCTGGCCATCGTCGACGACTTCCTCAACCTCGCCATCATGGCCGCCCTCATGCTCGCCATCAACTGGCGGCTGGCCCTGCTGGCCTTTTCCGTCCTGCCGCTCATCCTTGTCGTCACCCGCCTCTTCCGCGACCACGTCCGCGAGAGCTACCGCCGCGTCCGCACCGCCATCGGCCGCATCAACAGCTTCACTCAGGAGCATATCTCCGGCATCAGCGTGGTGCAGCTCTTCAACCGCGAGCAGCGCGCCTTTGACGACTTCGAGGTTGTCAACCGCCAGCACATGATCGCCTTCAAGGACACCATCTTTGCCTACGCGCTCTTTTACCCCGCCGTCGATCTGCTCTCCGCCATCGCCATCGCCCTGGTGGTATGGCGCGGAGGCTTCGGCGTGCTCTCCGGCGCGGTCACTATCGGCGTTCTCAACATGTTCATCCAGTATTCGTTGCGCTTCTGGCGGCCCATCCAGGACATGAGCGACAAGTACAACATCCTGCAATCCGCCATGGCCGCCGGCGAGCGCATCTTCAGGCTGCTCGACACACCGCCGGAGATCGTCAGCCCCGCCCAACCCCTTCCCGGCGACGGAAGCAACAGGATTCAGTTCCGCCACGTCTGGTTCACCTATCAGAAGCTCACTGAAGTTCAACAGGCCGCCGTGGACCGGGCCGCCGCCAGCGAATCCCCCGCCGCCGTGCTGCCCGGCCTCGACGGCATCGAGTGGGTTCTCAAGGACGTTTCCTTCACCGTCGAGCCTGGCCAGACAGTCGCCATCGTCGGCCACACCGGCGCCGGCAAGACCACCCTCACCAGCTTGATGATGCGCTTCTACGAGGTGACCGCCGGCCAAATCCTGCTCGACGGCATCGACCTGCGCCAGCATGACCTCACCGCGCTCCGCCAACACTTCGCCGTCGTCCTGCAAGACCCGTTCCTCTTCACCGGAACGCTGGCCGAAAACATCCGCTTCGGCAACGAAGCCATCACCGACAGCGATCTGCGCCAGGCCGCACGCGATGTCAACGTGCTGGACTTCATCGAGAGCCTGCCCAACCAATTCGACGAGCCGGTCCAGGAGCGCGGCAACTCGCTCTCCACCGGCCAGAAGCAGCTCATCAACTTTGCTCGCGCGTTGGCCTTCAATCCCCGCATCCTCATCCTCGACGAGGCCACCTCCAGCGTCGACACCGACACCGAACTGCGCATCCGCGGCGCATTGGAGCGCATGGTCGAGGGCCGCACCAGCGTTCTCATCGCCCACCGCCTCAGCACCGTGCAGCGCGCCGACACAATTTTAGTGATGCACAGGGGCCAGTTGCGCGAGATGGGCAGCCATCAGGAGTTACTCGCCCACCGCGGCCTCTACTGGAAGCTCTATCTGCTCCAGTACAAGGACCAGGAAGACAGGGATCAGGGGTCAGGGGTCAGGGGTCAGTTGCCAGTTCAAGCTTGAAATATGTCGCTCTGCAAGGCGATGGCGTTTCTGGTCCTGCAAGCATAGATAAAGAAAAAATCAATCGCGCTCCAAGTCGGCAAACTGAGGAATCGGGAGCCAACTCGCAAAAAAGCGGGCTTGCGGGCCGTCAGAAAAGCAGCGAAGGTCCGGTGGGTTGCCGGCCAAAAGTGCTGAAACTTGGGAAAATTAAGCCAAATTTGGCTGTTTTTGCATATCATTTCGACCCTTTTTACTACGCTTGAAATATGGCCCGCTCACAGACGTGAAC
>JBAVYF010000370.1:0-4746 GCA_049698655.1 Occallatibacter sp.
TCGTAACTCTTGTTCTTATGGGATGCGCGCTGTTCCTTGCGGCGGGGACTTTCAATTATTGGCAGGCGTGGATTTTTCTCGGAGTGGGCGCCGTAGCAAACGCCCTTCTCAACCTCTCCATGATAAAAAATCCGACGCTCCTTGAAGGCAGGAGCAAGTGGGGGCCGGCGGCAGAGAAACGAACCCTCCAAAAGATCATCCTATTATGCGCGATGATTCCGGCCTTCGCCACGTTCATTGTTCCCGCGCTTGACCGCCGTTTCGGCTGGTCAAACGTGCCATGGTGGCTTTCCATAGCGGGTTTCCTTTTGATACTGGCCGGCCTGAGGATGGTATTTGTAGTGTTCAAAGCGAACTCTTTCGCCTCCGCAACCGTCGAGATCGCCAAGGATCAAAAAGTGATTTCTACCGGTCCGTACGCCATCGTGCGGAACCCGATGTATTCGAGTGCGGCAGTGTACCTCATGGCGACACCTTTGGCGCTCGGCTCCTACTGGGGGCTCATTGCCGCCTTCCTCACGACCCTTGGCTTCGTCTGGAGGCTCTTCGACGAAGAAAAGCTCCTGGCTCAAGATCTGCCCGGCTATACGGAATATTGTGCCAAAGTGCATTGGCACCTGATCCCTGGTATTTTCTAACGTTTGGATTCGGTTAGGATCCTTAATCGAACACATACCCTGAGGTTAAGAGATCAGTTTGATTATTTCTATGATTTGCGATCACAAAACCGCTGCGGAGCCGCAGCAGGAGAGTTAGGAATCGCCGCTATGACCAACTCGAATCCGGAAACGCAAGCCGCCACCACTCCCTCCAACTTCCTCTACGAGATGATCGCCGAGGACGTCCGCACCAAAAAGTTCGGCGACGCCGTCATACAGACCCGCTTTCCTCCAGAGCCCAATGGCTACCTCCACATCGGCCACGCCAAGGCCATCTGCATCGACTTCGGCCTCGCCGACGAGTTCGGCGGCAAGACCAACCTGCGCTTCGACGACACGAACCCCGAAAAAGAAGAGCAGGAGTATGTCGATTCCATCATGGAGGACGTCCGTTGGCTCGGCTTTGACTGGGAGCGGCTCTGCTACGCCTCCGACTACTTTGGCCAGCTCTACGAGTGGGCATTGCAACTCATCAAAACTGGAAAAGCTTATGTCGATGACCTCTCCGCCGACGAGATCCGCCAGCACCGCGGCACCCTCACCGAGCCCGGCACGGACTCGCCCTATCGCAACCGCACCATCGAAGAAAATCTCGACCTCTTCACCCGCATGAAGGCCGGCGAGTTCCCCGACGGCTCGCGCGTGCTGCGCGCCAAAATCGACATGGCGTCGCCCAACCTCAACATGCGCGACCCGGTCATGTACCGCATTCTGCACGCCACGCACCACCGCACCGGCGACGATTGGTGCATCTATCCCATGTACGACTATGCCCACGGCCAGTCAGATTCCATCGAGCACGTCACCCACTCCATGTGTACTTTGGAATTTGCTGATCACCAGCCCCTCTACCGCTGGTATATCGAGCAGCTCGGCATCTTCCCTTCGCAGCAGACCGAATTTGACCGCCTCAACATCACTTACACCATGCTCAGCAAGCGTAAACTCCTCCAGCTCGTGCAGGAAAAGCGCGTCAACAACTGGGACGATCCCCGCATGCCCACTCTCTGCGGCATCCGCCGCCGCGGCTTTACACCCGAAGCCATCCGCGCCTTTGTCGCCGCCAGCGGCGTCTCGCGCACCAACGGCAGCACCGACGTCGAAATGCTCGAGCACTTTCAGCGCGACGACCTTAACCGCCGCGCACGCCGCGCCATGGCCGTGCTGAACCCATTGAAGCTGGTCATCGACAACTACCCGGTAGGCCAAGTCGAGTTCGTCGAGGTCGCCAACAACCCCGAAGACCCTTCCGCCGGTACGCGCCAGGTTCCTTTTTCCGGCGAGATTTACATCGAACAAGAAGACTTCCGCGAAGTGCCTCCGCCCAAGTATTACCGCCTCTCACCCGGCATGGAGGTTCGCCTGCGCAACGCCTACTTTGTTACAGCCCAGAGTGTGGTGAAAGACGCGGACGGCAACGTCGTCGAAGTCCACTGCATATATGATCCGGCCAGTCGCGGCGGCAACTCGCCCGACGGCCGCAAGGTCAAGTCCACCATGCACTGGGTCTCGGCCGCCCACGCCATCTCCGCCGAAATCCGTCTCTACGGCAATCTCTTCGCCAAGCCCGATCCGTACGACCTGGAAGAGGGTCAGGACGTGCTCGACAATCTCAACCCCAACTCGCTCGAGATCCTCAACGAGGCCAAGCTGGAGCCCTCTCTCGCCAACGCCAAACTTGATGACCGTTTCCAGTTCGAGCGCGTCGGCTATTTCTGCCTGGACCCCGACTCGACCCCAGCCCATCTGGTCTTCAACCGCACGCTGCCGCTGAAGGACTCGTGGGCCAGGATCGAAAAGAAGGCGGGAGCGTAGCCACCTGCGGTGGGGCAGACGCTCGCTAATCGCTCGCATGGGCTGCTGTGTTTTCCCATGTCCCAGAAGCGGGACCTGGGTCACTCGGCCGTAGCAGCTCCGTTGCCGAATATTGATCTATCAGCCGAACGCCATCACCAGATGGTTGACCACGAAGGCCGCGCCCCAGGCCAGCGCCAGCATATAGAGAAACTGTACGGCGGGCCACTTCCAACTGTTGGTCTCGCGCTTTACGACGGCCATCGTCGAAGTGCATTGCATGGCGAAGGCGAAGAAAATCATCAGCGCCAGCGCGCCGCCCAGAGTCATGTCGTGGTGCAGTGCGGTTTGCAGGCTGAGGGCGTGCGTGTCAGCCTGCGCGCCATACAAAGTTCCCATGGTGCTGACCATCACCTCGCGCGCCAGCACGCTGGAGAGCAGGCCTATGCCGATCTTCCAGTTGAAGCCCAGCGGCGCAATGGCCGGTTCGATGAAGTGGCCCAGGCGTCCGATGAGGCTGTCAGCCAGTTCCGGCGCGGAGATTTGCCCGCTCGTTGACTGCATCACAGGCAGATGAGCCAGCACCCAGAGAGCCATCGTGACGCAGAGAATGATGGTGCCGGCCTGGCGCAGGAAGACCTTCGCGCGGTCCATGAGACGCAGGGCGAGCGAGCGCAGAGTGGGCATGCGGTACTGCGGCAGCTCAAGGATGAATGGCGTCTCGCTGGATTTGAGGATCGAACTCTTGAGCAGCCATGCGGTGGTCATCGCTCCCACAAATCCGGCCAGATACAAGCCCAACATGGTCAGCGTGCGCAGGCCGAGGAAGCCGTGCAGGTAGGTGATGTTGGGAATGAAGGCGGCGATCAGCAGCATGTAAACCGGTAGCCGGGCCGAGCAGGTCATGAAGGGCGCAACCAGGATGGTCGCCATCCGGTCGCGCTTGTTCTCGATGGTCCTCGTGGCCATGATGGCCGGAACGGCGCAGGCGTAGGCCGAGAGCAGGGGAATGAACGCTTTGCCGTTGAGCCCGGTGGTGCGCATCACGCGGTCGGCGATCAGCGCGGCGCGGGAGAGGTAGCCGGAGTCTTCCAGGATGCCGATGAAGAGAAAAAGCAGCAGGATTTGCGGCAGGAAGACAAGAACGGAGGAGATGCCCTTCCATGCTCCGTCGAGAATGAGCGACTGAATCCAGCCGGCGGGCAACAGGGGCCGGACCAGGTTGCCCACACCAGCCAGGATGACGCCAAAACCATCAGAGAGCGGCTGGCCGATGGAGAAGACCACCTCGAAAACGCCGACTACGACGACCAGAAACAAGAGCGGTCCCCAGATGCGGTGCAGCAGGACGTCGTCAATCTTGCGCGTGCCTTCGACCGAGAGCGGAGCGCGATAGCCGGTGCGGTGGCTCAGTTGCGCGGCCCAGGAGTGAGCGCTGGCGGCGTTGCCCACGACGGGCAGGGTCAGCGGCCTGGCGGCGGCGCGGTCGGTTTGCTGATGAAGGAAGAGCGGAACGGCATCCAGACCGGTTCCGTTGACGGCGCTGATTTGGGCTACGGGAGCGCCCAGTTCGCGGGCCAGCTCGAGTGGGTCGATGTGGCCGCCACGGGCGTCCATCAGGTCGCTCATGTTGAGCAGCACCAGGGTGGGTAGCCCCAGCGCCAACACCGGCGCGGCCAGCATCAGTTGGCGGGTCAGGTGCAGGGAATCGAGGACCAGTAGCACCGCGTCCGGCTTGGGCGTACCGACCATCTTGCCGCGCAGCACGTCGATGGAGACGCGGGCGTCCTCGCTATAGGGGTCGAGCGAGTAGATGCCGGGCAGGTCGATGAGCGTCAGATCGGCGCGGCCCACCCCGGCCATCAGCCCCATGCGCTGCTCGACGGTGACGCCGGGGAAGTTGGCCACTTTTTGGCGCAAGCCGGTCAGCCGGTTGAAAAGGGTGGATTTGCCGGAGTTGGGAGGGCCGATCAGCACCACGGTCCGGAGCTGCCCTGCGTGAGGCAGAGTTTTGGGCGGTACGAAGGCAGGAGTCTCGCAGCAGGCGCTCATTGGGCGGCCTCGACTTGCTGGACTCCGGCTTCGGGGGCTCGCATACAGATGGCCGCGGCGGTCTCGCGACGGAGGGCGATCTCCATGCCGTCCACGCTGTAGACGGTGGGGTCGCCGGCCGGAGCGCGGCGCAGAACCGCCACCAGCGCATCGGGGACAAAGCCCATATGCATCAGGTGGTTCTGCACGGATTCAGGCAGGTCAAGGCCCGCCAGAACCCCGCTCTCGCCCACATTCAGCT
>JBAVYF010000371.1:0-5552 GCA_049698655.1 Occallatibacter sp.
GATATGGGCTTGGTGAAGCGCAACTCTTGCATAATTTCCTTGACAGTCCCTGCGACCGTGGAGTAATTTTCCGCTTTGGTAGAGCGTTTCCCCAACAACCATGAAAGGTCAGTGGCATATGACTCAGGTGCAGAGGGTTTGTGCATTCGGAGTGGCCGCGATGGCGGCGCTATTCACCCTTGGGATGGAAGCCCAGGCGGGCGACCCGGCGGCGCTTCTCCAGCAGAAGCTGCTCTCTCAAATCAAGTTGACCAAGTCCACAGCCGACCGGTCGGATATTGTCACCGCCGGCGATGTGGTGGTGTTGCAGAAGGATGGGCTGATGATGTGCAGTTCGTCCTCTTCCTATGCATTTTCAAACACCTATAACAATGGGGTTTTGACTGCCAATTATAAAAATCGCGCCAAAGACGCCGGAAAATCGTACTTGAAGGCCTTTGGACTGAGCAAAATTGGAATGGGCGATGGGGCCAGCGTCACCGACTCCGCTAACAATGGCTGCCCATCGCGAAAATTTGTTGCTGGAGAAAAGTTCTGGATAACCGGCATTACGGCGCAAAAGGACGGGATTCTCGTCAGCACCTTCAGCGATCCATTCCCGGACCCTTCGGGAGATCAGGTCCGCTACTACGGGGAGATCAAGTTCTCGTTCGCGAAGGGTTCCGTGCCGCTGCCGGACAGTTTTGTGAAGACAGTTTCCGAGGTTCTCACGGTTCAGCCAGCAGACGACAGCGGCGGCCAGGGTGGCCAGGGTAGCCAGGGTGATCAGGGCGACCAAGGCGCTCAGGGCGCTCAGCCCGCCCCCGAGGCCACTCCGGCCCCGGCTCCCATGCCCGCCATCGTGCCTCCGCCCCCTCCGGCCGATACACCGCCGCCCACCATCGCTCTCGGCCAAACCATCGATGAGGTGACCGCTGGTTTCGGGCAACCGCAAAAAGTGGTCAAGCTGGGAGTGAAGGTCATCTACGTTTACAAGGATATGAAGGTTACCTTCAAGAACGGAAAAGTCAGCGATGTTGAGTAGAGCCTTCGCGCCTCTGGAATGAAGCGCAGGCCAGGAACAGGAATGAGGATCCAATGAGCATGTCAACCCTTTGCAGTGTAATGAGAAACGGTTCAGCAGCCCTGATTATTGCCGGGCTTCTGAGTATGGGCAGCATGGCCTGCGCAGCCGGCAGCACCAAGCCCTCGCCTCCCAAGACGTCATCTCCCCGGCCGGCCGCCCCCAGGACAGGCTCAAGACCTGGCGGAGGCTCCGGCGGCGGGATGATGCACGGGCGGACCGCCGGCGCGGGCAGCCATGGTCCGACCACCGGTGGCGCGGGTAGCCACGGACCCACCACCGGTGGCGCAGGCAGTCACGGTCCGACCACCGGTGGCGTGGGTAGTCACGGACCGACAACCGGCGGGACCACCACGCACGGACCGACCACCGGCGGGGCCACCAACATGAATACTGGCGGCGGCGGGACCACCACGCATGGGCCGACCACTGGCGGTGGCAGTATGCAGACGCACGGACCGACCACCGGCGGGGCCACGCACGCCACGGATGGCGGAATCACGCATGGAGCAACCGGCGGGGCGCACACCACTTCACACATCACCGGAGGCGGAAGCCATACGGCAACCGGCGGTATAGCGCCCAAGGGCAGCAATACGCACGTCACCAAGACCGGCGGCGCGGTAACCAGGCGGCCCGGCGGCAAGGTGAGTGACGTACATGATCCCAAGCGGGGGATGAATGTTCATAACAACCTGGGCGGCGGGCGGAGAGTCTCGGCCGAGCGCCATGACGGCAGCCGCATGGTTTCCGAACGGGGCCGCCGCGGATATGTAGAGCGCGGCTATCATTACCACGGCCACGATTTTGGCCGGCGGTCTTACTACTACCATGGCCATGAATACAACCGTTTTTACCGCGGCTATGGATACCGCGGGTTGTCTCTGAGCGTTTACGCTCCGGGCTTCTACTTTGGCCCGGCCTTTTACGGATGGGCTTACAATCCGTGGGTGGCGCCGATCTCCTTCGGATGGGGATGGGCAGGAAATCCCTGGTACGGGCACTACGGCTACTATTTCCAGCCGTATCCGGTGTATCCCTCGGCCGCCTTCTGGCTGACCGACTACATCATCTCGCAGGATTTGCAGGCCGCCTACGCGGCGCATCAGGAAGCAGGCGAGGCGGACGGTACTGCTCCCGCCACGGAAGGTGGGCAGCCTGTGCTTACCCCCGAGGTGAAGCAGATGATCGCCTAAGAAGTGAAGAACCAGTTGGCGCTGGAAAACCAGGAGGCCGCACAGAATGCCGCGAACCAGGACGTGGACCCCGGCTCCAGCGGGATTGCGCGCCTGTTGAGCGACGGGCGTCCGCATGTATTCGTGGCCGGGGGCAATCTGGACGTGACGGATTCATCCGGGCAGGAGTGCGTGGTTAGCGACGGCGACACGCTGCAGATGCAAACCGCGCCTCCCTCGGACGCAACCACGGCGAATCTGGTGGTGCTGTCCAGCAAGGGCAAGCCGGAGTGCCAGATATCCCTCACGGTTCAGGTGCAGTTGACCGACTTGCAGGAGATGCAGAACCATATGCGTGAGACCATCGACCAGGGTCTCAAGGATCTGCAGGACAAGCAGGGCAAGGATGGGTTGCCGGCGGCTCCGGCTTCAGCGCAAGTCCAACCGGTTCCCGCGCAGTATGCCGCGGTAGCGCCTCCGCCGGAAACCAACCTGGCCGCTGATCTTCAGCAGCAGGACCAGCAGGGCGTACAGGCGGAAAAGGATGTGACCACCGAGGCGTCGCAAGACAGCGGCGGCGCTACGCCAGATACTACCTCACCAGCTCCAGCGACGCCGGACTCGCCCACATCCGATGCTGCACCAGCAGTCCCGGCCACGCCCGCATCCGTAGACCTGGGCCAGACCACCGACCAGGTGCAGGCGGCTCTGGGCGCTCCGGCAAGGGTGGCGAACCTGGGCCCCAAGGTCATCTACTATTACAGCGGCATGAAGGTCGTCTTCAAAAACGGCAAGGTAACCGAAGTGCAGTAACCGGGCCGGCGGAAGCGGATCGGCGATTTTCTCCCGCGCCAGGGTACAAATGTCACGGGAAAAACCCGTCATTCGGCAACAACACTGTTGCTGAATGACGGGTTTTTTGTGGCGAATTTCTTTGCCAACAGGTTCTGCGCGCTTATCTCGGTGTGCACGTTGAAGTAAAAGTTGCGGGTTGCTCCAAAGGACGTTCCCTGAGCTGGACGGATACGGATAGCTTCAAGGTTTGAATCGCCCTCGCCAGAACCGCCGAGTGCGCCACCTTTTCTCATCCAAAATCAATAATTTTCACATGCCGACCGCACAAAAACAAGCAACCTGTGAGTCTGTGAATCTGCTACGACAGCACTCTTCCCAGGAATCCCTTGATCCCCCAACGTCCTAACGCGGTGGTGAAGAAGACCAGCGCCAGCAGGATCGCCCACCAGGGCATGTGCTCAATGCCGGGGGTAACGGCAGCACGCAGGCCCTCGCTCATGTAGACAATGGGATTGAAGAGCACGCCGTATTGCAGCCATGGAATTTTGTAAAGCCAGGCCCACGGGTAATAGACGCATCCCAGGAAGGTGATGGGCACGACGATGATGGAGAAGACCAGCCCGATCTGTTTCGGATTAACAGTAGACCCGATGACCAGGCCGAGCGACCCGGCCAGCAGACTGGCCAGCACCAGCACCAGCGCCAGCAGGAACCAGTTCTGCACGTCGGCATGCACCGGCACGGCCGGTATGTAGTAAGCCATGGGAATCACCAGCAGCGCGGCGATGATGCTCTGCATGGCGCTGAAGAAGACCTTTTCCAGAGCCACGGCCCACAGCGGCAGCGGGCACATCACCCGGTCGTCGATCTCGCGCGTGATGCCGAACTCGGACGAGAGCGGCAGCGCCACGGCGGCGATTCCGGAGAACATGATGGCCACGGCCATCAATCCCGGCAGAAGGATGGTCCCGAAGTCCGCCCCGCCGCCGACCGCCATCGGATTGCCGTTGCCCATGCGCGGAAGGATGAAAGTGAAGACGAAGAGAAACAACAGCGGCTGCATTCCCACGCGCAGCACAAATACGTGAAGCTCGCGCGTCAGCACGCGCAGGTCGCGCAAAACCAGTCCCCAAAAAGCTTTGAAAAATATCCCTGCTTCGAGAGCGACTGAGTCGGGACTGCCCGAAATGCGGTGGTCAAAATATCTCGTCAGCGCTTCCATATCCTGCAGAAACATATCCAGATGCGCCTTCAGAAATTTCCCGAATTTCAGACGAAAGTTATTCACGCAGATCCCTCCCGGTCAGTTGTATGAAGACAGTCTCCAGGCTCGGCTCGGTGATCTGCAGGTCGCGCAGCCCGTGGCCGGCGGCGGCTTGCACCAGCTCCGGCAGCAGGCCGTCGGAGCTGGCCGCGATGACCCGTAGCCCGTCGGCGGTGATCTCGGCACTGGTCACGTCCGGGCGCGCCTTCAGACTGGCCACCAGAGGCTCCAGCCCCTCATGCGACTTGAGTTTCAGATCAAAGATGGTATGCGCGCCGAGGGTAGACTTCAGCTTCTCCGGCGACCCCAGCGCCAACACGCGGCCGTAGTCGATAATGGCCACCCGGTCGCTGAGCGAATCGGCCTCCTCCATATAATGCGTGGTCAAAAGGACCGTAATGCCTTCCTTGCGCAACCCTTCAACGGCCGACCACATCGCCATGCGGCTCTGCGGATCGAGGCCGGCGCTCGGTTCGTCCAAAAACAAGACTGTCGGCCGGTGCGCGATGGCGCGAGCAATCTGCACCCGCTGGGCGAGGCCTCCGGAGAGCTGCAGCGGATATACGTCCTTGCGCTCGCTGAGCATGAACTGGGTCAGCAATTCCAGTGATCGCGCCTTGGCGTGGCTGTGCGAGAAACCGAAGTAGCGGCAGTGGAAGTAGATGTTCTCGTAGACGGTCAGCGAGCGGTCGAGCGTATTGAACTGCGGCACCACGCCGATCAGCCGCCGCGCATGGGCCGGATGCCGGACCACGTCGATGCCCTTGATGCAAACCCGGCCGCTGGTGGGCAGCGTGCGTGTGGTGGCAATCGAGATGGTGGTTGTTTTGCCGGCCCCGTTCGGCCCCAGGAGGCCGAAGATCTCGCCCTGCTTCAGCTCCAGGTCGATCCCATCGACGGCCACCACGCGGAGCTTCGACAGGTAGATCTTCGTCAGATTTTCAATCTCAACAATCAAGAGGTTCACCCGGCGCGGGGAGGGAAGTGTACCGTAATCAAGATTATCGCACTATGCCAACGGGCTAAAGCGCGCGCTCTGCATCGTTGTTGGACGCAAGCCACCAGCGCGCCAGGCGCCGTTCCGCTCAGTGCAACAAGCAGCGGGTCGGCGATGCATTTTCCGATTTCCAATCTACAGTAGTTTGCACGAGAGGAGTTGATGGGCGCGCAGAATAAATGGCGGGTCAATCATCTTGCCGTCGAGGGTTGTGACGGCTTTCCCTTCTCGCGCTGCCTGCTCGGCTGCTTCTACCAC
>JBAVYF010000372.1:0-1885 GCA_049698655.1 Occallatibacter sp.
GCACTATACCACCAGCTGTCTCTGCTAGCAGCTTCTTCCCCCTGTTCCAGAGTCAAAGCCCGGAATCTGCGGCAAAGCCATTGCCAGGACCGCCAGGATTAGCCCAATTTCGAAATCTGACCGCTTCCACTGCAAACGCCTAGGGCTTCTTACATGCCGGTGTATCAGAAGCGCCCAGCCCGAGATCATCCAATCTCGGCCAATTGTGCAGGAGGCGCTCCAGGTACAGCCCTGGGACATTGTATGAACTGAAGTCTTGGGAATGCACGCCTGGTCAATCCGGAATTCGCTCATTCTCCTTCTCGCCGCCGCCGACCACCCGAAGCAGCGATCTTCAGGATTTGTCCTCGCAAGTCGGCTTGCAGGAAGGGTATTCCATATCTGGTGCCGGTGCCGGTCGGATAACGAGCAAAGCGAAAGTTGCCTCTGCTGACGAAAACAAGAAACCGCATGAAGAGATGCCCAAGCCTCATGAACACTTGGGATTCTTGATTACGGCTCCGATTGATCTATCCGCACGCCACAAGGACTGCAAGGCATAAAACAACGTAAATAATTGATTATAATAGAGTTAATGGTGCCGGGAGGGGGGGTCGAACCCCCATGACCGCAAGGGTCGGCGGATTTTGAGTCCGCTGCGTCTGCCAGTTCCGCCATCCCGGCGCATCGATTCAGGTTCTAAGTATTTGAGTCTAAAGTGGTGGCCAGAGACGGGATTGAACCGCCGACGCCGGCCTTTTCAGGGCCGCGCTCTACCACTGAGCTATCTGGCCTCAGTGCAAACTTCGCGTTGCAATTTCCTGCGCGGCTTCCGGCGTGGCCGGAGGATGCGGGCGAGCCAACGAACAGTGGGAACAGTCGGCTGCAACAACTTGTGACAGTATACCAACTCCCCGGTTTCCGCGCCAAACCCGGAGGACACCCCTCAGGACAATCGCCTGGGCTTGGCTGCGATTGCCCAGCCCTCCCCGCGCCGACCATGGCTGTTCTACACTGAAAGGCACTATGTGCCGACTTGTAAGCTTTTTTGCCTGCCTGGTTCTCGTTAACGCCACCACCCTCCACGCCCAGACGCCCGGCGGAGAAGCCCGCGCCGCCCGTGCCTACCAAGCCGCCGTGCACGACGGCCCGCTGGCTCTGCGCGCGTTTCTGGCTCAGTTTCCCAAGGGCGCGGACCTGCACATCCACCTTTCCGGAGCGGTCTATGCCGAGAGCTTCATCCGCGACGCCGGCGAGGATGGGCTGTGCGTGGGTCCGGCGGCACTCAGCTTTGCCAAGCCTCCCTGCACGCCGCCGCTAGTGGAAGCCGCACAGGTTCCGGCCAACCAGGAGCTCTATGACCGGCTGGTGAACGCCTTCTCCATGCGCAGCTTTGTGCCCACCTCCGGCTTCAGCGGCCACGACCATTTTTTCTCGACCTTCGACGGTAGTGTCGGGGTGAGCAAGCGGCATATAGGCGAGTGGGTGGACGAGGTGGCCAGCCGCGCAGCCGCGCAAAATCAGCAGTATGTGGAACTGATGGAAACGCCGACATTCACGCACGCGGCCTATATTGCAAAGCAAAACCCCCTGGGGAAAGACCCGTCCCGTGAAAATTTTGCGCAGTACCGTGAGACCCTGCTGGCCGTCGGTCTGCGCGACGAAATTTTTGTTGACTGCGAAGATGTGCGCACCGCCGAGACGCTGCGCAGCCAGATTGAGCACTGCGGCACACCGCAGGCCGCGCCCGCCTGCCGTGTGGAAGTCCGCTATATCTACCAGGTGCTGCGCGGCTTTTCGCCAGAGCAGGTCTTTGCGCAGACGCTGCTGGGCTTTGAGACCATCCAGGCGAGCATGGAGGCGCATGAGCCCGGCTTTGTCGGCATCAACTTCGTCATGCCGGAGG
>JBAVYF010000373.1:0-5488 GCA_049698655.1 Occallatibacter sp.
ATGCGCTGAACGACAGGACCTTCGTGAGAACTTTCGCCGGGAATGGCGACCATGTCGCGCAGAAAGCGGACCATATCCGCTTCCAGCGCGTTTGCGGCGGCGAGTAAACGCGCGGAGTCAATCGTAATTTTGGCAGGCATGTTGATCCTTCTTATTCACCGGAAATAATGTAGCTACCATTCAACCACTTCTGATGGAGATAGGTCAACTATCTTCATGCCCCGAATAGCTTTGGCACTTATTGATTCGGCCCAGAAGTTCTGAAACGCTGTACCCCATCCATTCCGCGCTTTTTGCGGAATGGGTGGGAGGGAGTGTTGTATTTCTTTGGGGCCAGATCAGTAATCAGCGCTTGGCGCAGGGCAAAAAGTTGTTGGCTCCGTTCTGCTGTCATCATTACTGGGATGCTCCTGGTGTTACTGCTGTGCTTGCCCGCGGTCTCAACGGCGGTAAGGAGTGTCTTTGAGAGGAAGGCTGTTGCGGAATTTTCCATCGCGATTGAAATACGCGGCTGCCACAGCGGGCGCCGTCGTCAGCATCACAATCTCCCCCACGCCCTTTGCCCCGTAGGCCAGCGTCGCGGAGTTCTTCTCAATCAGGTGGCAGACGATCTCCGGAACCTGCGACGCTCGCATCAGTCCAAGAGTGCCGAAGGTGACGGCCGGCGCGCCGTTGCGGAGGGTAAACTCCTCAGTCAGCGCATATCCCAATCCCATCACAATGCCGCCTTCAATCTGTCCTTCGACGCCATTCGGGTTGATGGCTTTGCCCACGTCGTGTGCGGCGACTACCTTTTGGACTTTTCCATCGTTGCCGAGAATGACTACGTGAGTGGCGTACCCATACGCAACGTGGCTGACCCGGTTCGGTTTGTCTGAGGTCATGGGATCGGTGACGCAATCGTACTCGCCATAAAACTCATGGCCTTCCAGTTCGGCCAGTGAATGTTTGTCCAACTCCTGCTTCAGCGCAACCCCGGCCCGGCGCGCTGCCTCGCCGGTGATGAGCGTCTGCCGCGATGCCGTGCTGGTTCCGCTGTCAGGTGTCACCATCGTGTCCGGCTCATGCACGCGGATTTTGGAACCGGCGAGTCCCGTGGCTTCGGCGACGATCTGCAAGACCACAGTGGCTATTCCCTGGCCCATGCAAGCCGCGCTGGTGCAGATGACGACTCGGCCGCCCTCAACTTTCAATTTCACTCGTCCGACATCATGCACGCCGACGCCTTTGCCGCTGTTCTTGAAGGAGCAAGCTATCCCCGCGCCGGGATTGACGTCGTAGAAATCCTTCACAGCAAGCAGAGTCTCCTTTAGTGCAGTGCCTTCGTCGGCAATCTGTCCGTTGGAAAGCACTCCGCCGGGCTCAATCGCATTGCGGAAGCGAATCTCCCACGGAGAGATTCCGAGCTTCGCCGCCAGCAGATTCAGATTGCTTTCACCGGCGAAGCAGGTCTGCGTGACGCCGAAGCCGCGGAATGCACCGGAGGGAATGTTGTTGGTATAGACGGCGCGCCCTTCGACATCAACATTGTCGATCTGGTACGGCCCCGCGGCGTGCGTGCAGGCCCGCTGCAAAACCGGACCGCCCAATGAGGCGTAAGCGCCGGTGTCAGCCACGATGCGCGCACGCACCGCCGTAATCTTCCCGCGCTCATCACAAGCCGTGGTGAAATCCATCTCCATGGGATGACGCTTGGGGTGAACAAGAAAACTCTCCTCGCGCGTGAAGGTCACTTTCACCGGTCGCCCGCTGTGCCAGGCCAGTAAAGCGGCGTGATGCTGCACGGAGAGATCCTCTTTGCCGCCGAATCCCCCGCCAACCAGTTTGCTGATCACGCGAACTTTTTCTTCCGGCAAGCCGAGCATCTCCATGATGCCCTGGCGGTCGTCGTAAATGCCTTGCCCGGCGGTGTAGACCGTAAGCGAGCCACACTGCGTTGGAATGGCCAGCGCGCTCTCCGGTTCCAGAAAAGCGTGCTCCTGGCGCGGCGTTGAGTAGTGCTCGGTGACGACGTACTTCGCTTCGGCGATGGCCCTGTCGACATTGCCGCGCTTCACAATAGTTTCCGACAGCAGATTTCCCTTGGGGTGAATCCGTGGCGCGTCTTCCGCCATTGCCGCCTCCGGCAACAACATCGGCGTCAACACCTCATACTCCACGCGAATCAACTCCAGAGCCTTCCGCGCAGTCTCCTTCGTAGTGGCGGCCAGGACAACCAGCGCGTCTCCAACGTAGCGAGTCTCTTCGCCCTCGGCAATCATCACCGGCCAGTCGTGAATGATATGACCCAACAGACGTTCACCGGGAACGTCCTTTGCCGTCAGCACGATCTCAACGCCGGGGCAGGCCTGCGCGGCGGAGATGTCGATCTTCTTCACCAAAGCTCGCGGATATTTTGTTCTGAGCACGGCGCCATAAAGCATGCCCGGAACCTTCATATCGTCAACGAATTCGCCTGTCCCCAGCAGCTTCTCTTCAGAGTCCACGCGAACCATGCGCGCGCCCACTTTGGCCGTGATGCCCTCCGTGCTGAGAGTCTGCCCATCGCGGAATGCCTTCGAGGCCAGATGAATCGCCCGTTCTATCTTGAGATATCCCGTGCAACGGCACAAGTTATACCGGAGGGCGTTCTTAACCTCCGCGGAGGTAGGCGCGGGATTCTGGTCCAGCAGCGACTTTGCGCTGATCACCACGCCCGGCATGCAGAAGCCGCACTGCACCGCTCCCACTTCGCCAAAGGCCCAGGAATAAACCTCCCTTTCACGAACCGGGATGCCTTCGAGTGTGATAACCGCCTTCCCTTGCACTTTGGCTACGGTCAGCTTGCAGGCCCGTACCGCCTTTCCATCCACCAGCACGGAGCAGGAGCCGCAGACTCCCTCCGCGCAGCCGTCCTTCACCGAAATCATGCGCGCGTCTTCACGCAAATATTCCAGCAGGTTCCTGTCCGCTGCCACGGTCACGTCATTATGGTTCAGAGTGAACTTGAACATAGCTGGCGCTCCTTAGATTCAAACTACCGCGCGGCGAGGATTTTCCGATTATACTCGCCAACCTTTGCATACTGTGCCTCCCAGAACGCCGGGCTGCGCATGGAGTCGAGAAATTCTTTCGTGTAACCGAACTTCAACCAGTCGTTCTCCTTTTGCAGATAGAGCTGTTCCTTTGCCGTGAGCTTGCGGAAGTCAAATACATGTTCATCGGTTGCGCCGAGGAAGATATCGCGCGTCCAGCGATTCAATACCTGCGGAGCCAGTTCGAGATAGCGGCTGTTCAACTCCTCCAGTACCGAGTTATAGCGATCGAAGCCGTCGGTTGCGATGGTCACGACATTGTCGCCCGGCCCCAGGCGCAGGTGCTTCGCCAACTTGATCGCGCCCAGTATGTTGCAGATGCCGGAGGGGCCAAATAACTCACGCAGGCTCAGGGCAAAGTTCCGATCCACGCCCATGTTGACCAGCGCATCCACGCCATCGTGGAAGATCTTGACTCCTTGCACCGTTTCTTCATCCTTGATGAGAATGACGAAATCAGTGTTCAGTACGTTGTGGATCAACGTGCACATCTTGTCGCCGATTCCCTCAATGCGATGCTGCCCGCGGCCTCCATTGGCCAGGGTAGAACACTCATAGGGCTCCAGCGCGGCGATCTTTGCCTCGGGGAACGCAACCTTGATCTGATCGCCCGCAGCGAGCGTGCCCGCGGAACCCGGCGCTGAAGTAAAGCCCGCGATCCGTCCATTGCCCACGCCCTTCACTGCTTCAATGGCGCTGTTCCCGGTTACGTGGCGATGGAAGCGATAGTTAGGGAAGAGTTCAAACTGAGCCAGGGCCTTATTCTTGGGATTCTTCATCAACTCCCGAGTTTTTTCCAAGGTCAGGATCACGTCCGATTCAGAACCGGGCGTCAGCTCCAGTTCGCCGCCATACCTCTTGATGCGCTCATACCGCTCCTTGCTCATGCTGTCTGGCATGATAACAATGGCGCGGAAGCCGAGCAGCTTCGAGACATAGGCCGTTCCAATTCCGAAGTTACCCGTTGAGGGCCCAAGGATGGTGTGCTCGCCGGGAATAATCTCCCCGTCCACCAGCCCTTCGATCAGGGTGCTGTAGGCTGGACCAACCTTGTGCGATCCGGAAGGGAATCCGCAACCCAGCATCACCACGATGTTTGCATCAATCCCCGTCAACGCCGACGGCAACACGACTTTGCGAACCTGGTTGGTTGCGTCCTTCCAGGTAATGTTAAACAGGTTGATCGGGTCGAGCTCATTTTGCTTCAATGCAGTCAGGGCTTTGGAGCGAATGTTCTTGTCGAGCAGGCTGGGGTCGAGCATCTCATCATAAGTGGGGCCGTACGGAATCTTTGCCATCTTGAACCTTTCTCACTTTCATCTCATTGCGGCGATCAGCCGCTCAAGCCGTAGCCGCGGCTCTAACCGCGTTACGAACTTCTTCCATCTCCGGCCGCACGGCAATCGTGCGTCCCGCCGCGCGAATTGCGCTTTGAATATCTTTCAGGCCATTGCCGGTCACGATGATCGCGACACTTTCCGCGCGATCGATGATGCCCAACTCAACCGCCCGCCTGACTCCCGCTGCGCCGGCCACGCCTGCCGGCTCGCCAAAGACACCGGCCTTACGCGCCAGCATGGGGATGGACTGCAATATCTCTTCATCGGAGACGGCGACGAATGCGCCGCCCGACTCGGTGACCGCGCTCATTCCCTTGCTGAAGTTACGCGGATGCCCGACAGCGATGGAGTCAGCCAGAGTATTGACCTCGCATGGAGTCAGGTTTCCGCCTTCCTTCCACGCCGTCAGAAACGGCTTGCAGCCATCGGCTTGCACGCCGAGAATGCGGGGCAGGCGTGGAATAAAGCCGAGAGTGTGCATCTCCCTCAGCCCTTTCCACACTCCGCCAATCGTGCAGCCGTCCCCGACACTAACTACAACCCAGTCGGGAAAGCTGCCCGGAGTAAGTGACCTGAACTGCTCGGCTAACTCCAGCGAAACCGTCTTCTTGCCTTCGATCAGGTATGGATTGATGGCGCAGTTACGGTTGTACCAGCCAAACTCCGCCGCTGCCGCCATGCACAACTCCCATGCTTCATCGTATGTTCCCTGAACGGAGAAGACCTGCGCTCCATAGATGAGCAACTGGGCCACCTTAGCCTCCGGCGCGCGCGCCGGGACGAAGATAGTTGCCGGAATTCCCGCGGCGGCGGAGAAGCCGGCCAGGGAAGACGCGGCGTTGCCGGTGGATGCGCATGTAATCCGCGACGCCTTCTTCTCCAATGCCTTTACAACGCCCATCGCGCTGGCACGATCCTTGAACGATGCGGTGGGATTGCGCCCCTCGTCTTTGACCCAGCAGCGCGCCACTCCCAATTCACTGGCCACTCGCGGAGCGTCATAGAGCGGCGTCCAGCCCACCTGCAGATGCGGAATTAGTGTTGCATCCACCACCGGCAGCAAGGGCAGATAGC
>JBAVYF010000374.1:0-4234 GCA_049698655.1 Occallatibacter sp.
CCACATGGCGCTCAAGATGGTTCAGGAAACCGAAGAGGTCAACGCCGAGCACGAAACCGGCACCGCGTTCCTTGACCTGCTTCCCGACACGTCGCAGAAGTATCTCGGCCTTTACAACGGCGCCAACCCCGCCGACTCCAAGACCGCTACGCTGCGCAACATGCTTATGGTCCGCACCAATTACGACGCGCTCGTTGCCGGCGACGGCGCCTGCGCCGGCTGCGGCGAAAAAAGCGTGCTGCGCTCCATCGCCGCTGTGACCGAGGCGTACATGCGGCCCGTCTTCCACGCCAAGTCCGACCGCTTCGTCGCCAAAGCCTCCGACCTCGAAAAGAACGGCGCGGCCCGCCTCGCCGCCATCAAGGAGAGCAATCCTGCCGGCTACGCCCGCCTCCGTCAGGCCATCGCGCACCTTGTCATGGGCTTGGGCGGCGAAGAAGACTCCGACACCCAGGCGCGTATCGCGGCCTACGAATCCGAGCATGGCCCCATCACTGACGCGCAGCTTGTCGAGGCCGTCGCCGCGGTGCTGCTCACCGAGGCCTTCAACCACAAAAACCTCCAGCCCATCGACGGCCGCTTGGCCAACGGCATGAGCGTCATGGCCATGGCCGCGCATACGGGCTGCAACACCGTCTACGGTTCCACTGCGCCCAACAATCCGCACCCCTATCCGTGGATGAACTCGCTCTTCCAGGACGGCGTCACCGTCGGCTGGCTCATGGGCGAGAGCTTCATCGTCGATCACGCGCGCCGCTCCGTCATTCCCGAGCGCCTCGCCGACATCCTCCTCACCCGCGACGAAAATGTCATCGACGCCCAGGAGTATTACAACCTCAGCCACTTCACTGACGCGCTCATGACCGATCAGGAAATCGTTGAACTGCCCAAGGTATGGGCCGTCGGCGGCGATGGCGGCATGGGCGACATCGGCTACCAGAACGTCTCCAAGGTGATGCTGCAGAATCGGCCCAACGTCAAGGTTCTGATGCTCGACACGCAGGTCTACTCCAATACCGGCGGCCAGAACTCCGACTCCACCCCCATGCTCGGCGGCGGCGACATGAACACCTTCGGCGCGGCCACCCAGGGCAAAAACACTGAGAAGAAGACCGTTGCCGAAACCTTCCTCGCCGGTCACGGCTCGCCCTTCGTCGCCCAGGTCTCCATGGCCAACGCGCCCAAGCTCTACCGCGCCATTCTCGATGGATTGGAGTATCGCGGCACCATGTTCATCCAGGCCTTCACCACCTGCCAGCCCGAGCACGGCGTCGCCGACGACATGGCGCTCTTCCAGGCCCAGCGCGTCCGCGATTCGCGCGGCGTGCCGGAGTTCGTCTTCAATCCCCGCCTCGGCGAAACCTATCAGGAAGCTCTCGACATCAAGGGCAACCCGTCCATCGATCTCGATTGGTACGAGACCAAAAACAAGCTCACCGGCGAAACCTCCCACTACACCGTCGCCCACTGGTGCGTGACTGAAGCCCGCTTCCGCAATCATCTGAAGAAGATCAAGCCCGAAGCCGCAGCCGCGCTCATACCGCTCGATAACATGCTGGTCCGCATCACCCAGCAGGACGTCGTCTATCGCCGCTATCTAACTCCCGGCCACCGCGCCTTCATCCCCGACTTCGGCGTCTACATCACCTACGAAGAGAACGGCAAAACCGAGTACCGCGCCATCTCGCGCCAGTTGGTCATGTTCTGCGTAGAACGCCGCAAAGCCTGGCGCATGTTGCAATCCAAAGCCGGCATCGTCAACAAGGAGTACGCCGCCCAGCGCGACCTCCTCGCCGAAGTAGACTCCGGCAAGCTCCCGCTCGAAGACCTCCTCGCCCGCGGCCACGAACTAATCAAGCAGCGACTCGCCGGCCCCGTCCTTGCTAAAGCGTAAGACGGATTGTAGCGCCGGTCTCCTGACCGGCTGTAGTGCTGGCGTCCCCGCCCGCACTATTACGCTCACCACAAGTCGAACGGCGCAACTTTCGACCCGGTCATCGAAGCTTTGAAAGGGCACGACTTCAGTCGTGCCGCACCAGCCAACAACAACTCCAACCAAACAAGAACGCGGACCGTAAGGTCCGCGTTTTGTATTTGCTCTGTCGATCGAATTACTCGATAGTGCGAACGAACCTGCGGATGTTCGGTTGCTGGCGATCCAATTGAGACTGATTCACCATTATCCTTCGGCCCGCGAGGCTCTTCGTCCCGGAGGCCAAAGTAGTTATCGGAATCCCAAGCCCCCCCGAGACAACCGAGGCGGTGTTCGCGTCATTGATTTCCACCTGAAACATTTTCCGAAATTCAGCTGAATTTCGGGGAGATGGTTCCCCAGCAGGATGTATTGCGAAATTGTTTGGACTTTGCCGCCAAATGTCCCAGATTTCCTTTCCGATCTCCATGACTACCGTTTTGAATGCCTTTGCGGCCCCCAAGTTCATTTGCGTCAAACGGTTCCCCACGTAGCTGTAGATTCGGGGTACAGACATACGAAATCGCTGCGTGTTCAGGAAAAACTCCGATTGTTCTGCTCCCGGCACGCGGGTGATTCCATAAAGCAGAGCGAGAACCGCCCGTACGGCTCTCTTTGAAGAGCCGTCTGCGGAAAAGGGAATAATCAAACGGTCTGATGCTGACATTGCCAGTTCCGTATAAACCGAAAAACTGGGGTTACAGTCGATAAAAACAGTGGAGTCCGCGACATTCCACGAATCCCGGACGTCCGAGATAAGGTCGCTAATCCACCCGTGTACAACGCGCCAAGCGTCCGTTGGTCCTGGATTCGTAGCGTTGGAAACCCGAGATGTCTGAATTTCCAGGCTTTCGTCGCCCACTACGAGGAAAAGATTAGGCGACACTTGATCATTGTGCTTGTGAACGTTCGTTACATACCTTGATCCAACCTTCGGGCTCACATATGGACTACGTATGCGTTCATCGACGTACCCAGCGATCGTCCTCCGAGTTGCTCGCCCCGCGATTCTAGTGAGACATTCCTCACCTTCAATGATCCCGCCAAGCAGCATGCTGGAGGCGTTTGCCTGAGGACACAAGTCGACTACTAGGACTGGCTGATCAGGATGAGTCTTTGCATATTCTGAGGCAATCTGAAATGTCAGATAGCTCTTACCGACACCGCCCTTGTTGTTCCAAATTGCGTAAACGGCCATTGTTTTAACGATCTCCAATCCGTGCGGAATTGTGTTGATTCAATCTTCTCTTAAAAGTGTAGTTTACAGGTAATGTTTTTGCCGGGTGCCGGGTGCCGGGTGCCGGGAGCCGTATGCCGGGCGTCCCAGGCCCGGACTCTCGGACCTAGCGACTACGAACCTATCTACCTGAGCTTTGATTCGATCACGGCAGGGTCTCCCATCCCCATGTCTGCCGGCATGGCCCACTTCCCGACCAGCCTACCCGGCACCACTGAAGGCCCGTTAGGATTTAGGTACCGAGGAGGACAAAACCCGGCAATAACCCTATAAAAACCTGGACGGACAGGAATAGATTGGGGAAGATAGTGCATAAGGAGCCTCCCCAATGCGGTTTACAGCCCGAATCGAAATCCACGATAACGAGTACGTACAGCTGCATGAGCGGATGAAAGCTGCTTCTTTCAGCCGCACGATGGTCGATTCAAGCACCGGGAAGAGAGTCCATTTGCCCATCGGCGAGTACGTCAGCGATGCGCACGCAAATGCCGAGAAGGCGCTCTTTGCAGCCATGCAGGCATCCCTCCCGATCGATTTTCATGCTGAGATCGTGGTCTCCGGCGGAGGGCGAATCCTGACTCACGGCTGCCCCGAGGTGGAAGACAGCCCATGGTCCTTTATCTTCTCAAATCCGGTCCAGTCCAAAGCACCTATGCCCTTAAGGGAAGCCTACAGCTTATTCCAGAATTAACCCGGGTTGCAGATCGCAAATGCGTATAAAGACGGCAGCGTAGCCGGCTGCCGTAATCCCCGATTCCCGGACCTGGGATACCACGAACCTGCACGCCGTGGCTTTGATTCCATCACGGCCGGGTCTCCCATCCCCATCTCGCTCCGCCGAAGGCGTCTGGCCCCACCGCAGGTCCGCCTGGACGGCCAGTTCTTGCAGAAAATTACCCTCCGTTGGCGCACAATCTTTATTGGAGGTCCGAACAGGCAAAGATGCCAAACTGTCTTCGAGCGTCGAAAAAGGTCGAGCGGAAACTGGAAAGCTCTGGCTCTACGCCCGTCCGCACCCCAGGGTA
>JBAVYF010000375.1:0-6910 GCA_049698655.1 Occallatibacter sp.
GAATTCAATCGACTGGACAAGCGTCCACACAGGCGGTGTCCTTGGTGCCGATACAGGGTTCTGCAATGACGTATGCCATCTCTGATTTCTCCCGGAGAGTTGAATCCTCGACGCTGATAGTAGCACAGAACCCCACAGGCTGACTCAACCCCGCGCCCAGGTGCGCTTTGCGACACGGGAACCGCGTTTCCCACCCTTTCAGAATTTGCGTTGTTCGCGGGTCGTTTGGTGGGCTCCGCAAGTTGCCTACTGCCGCCCCGTGATGGGAGGGGTTATGGACGAGTCCCAGAAATCGGTCACGCTCAGGCGCGCTTTTTGACTAATCGCCGTGTCCTCCGCGCCCGGACTGTCGTCATAGTTGGGGAAGAGCCCGATGGAGTAGTGGTCGTTGCTGGCCTGGACGGGCCAGCCGTCCGCGTGGCTGAATCTGGTGAAGCACTGCCCCACAGGGACGGGGTAATTCTGGTCCCCGGTGACGTCGATCTCCCCGTCGTAAGCGCAGATCCACCAGCGGTCCATTCCCTCGTTCCACGTTCCTTTGCCGTTCGGGTCATGCCCTATCTCGACGTCCGTGCCTCGGGTTCCGAGGTTGATGATGCAAGGATGCGCGTCGTCCATGCAGGCCAGCTTTTCCCCCACAACAGCATCCATCACATGATTGAACTTCTCCAGCAGGGAGCCCGTAGGCAGGGTGACGGTCTTGCTGGCAGGGTCGGGGTGCGACAGCTTGCCGGATACGAACCGGAAGCCGCCCTCAATGACCTTCATCGTCACATCGGTGTGGCTTTCGTTCGGGTCGTAGATGAAGTCGTCAAGGGTTATGTCCGCCTCCG
This sequence comes from Occallatibacter sp., assembly GCA_049698655.1. Lineage (GTDB taxonomy): Bacteria > Acidobacteriota > Terriglobia > Terriglobales > Acidobacteriaceae > Telmatobacter. Next base: position 834 of record JBAVYF010000375.1, read on the forward strand.
GCCCCAGCGCGAACGTGGTGTCGTCCGGAAGGAGGAAGCGCACCACCGTGCCTTTGTCCGTCTTGATCCTGGCGTCGAGCAGGTTGAGCGTGGTCATGTTGACTTCCCCGTTATGCCACACGTGCCCATCCCTGGTGGTGACGGTGAATGTTCCGGAGCTGATGACTTGCCTTGGCGTCCATGTCTTCCCTTCGATGTACGGGAGCGGGACGTATGTGGTGTCAAGCGTTTTATGGTCCGGACGCCTGTAGCAGCCCTCCGTGCCGTTGAAAAACGGGGGAACGGGGCAGATGTACCCCTTGTCGTACATGATGTTCCATTCCTCCAGCCGCATGCCTCGGATCTCCGCGTCCGGGGTGGTGCGGTCGTTGATCAGCTTCTCCCATTCGCCGTACGCCTCGTCGAATCTGTGCAGCGTCGCCAGGCACATCGTCCGGTTCTTCGACCATTGAGGAAATTTGGTCAGCTTCAGCGCCTGGCCGTACAGCTCCACGGCCTTGCCGCAGTCACCCTTCTGCATCGACGCCCACGCTTCGAGCGACAGCCTGTTGGCCTCGGCGATGCGCTTGTTGTTTTCCTTTGTGGCCTTCTGCTGCGCCTTCTCAGCTTTCCGGCGCTGCCTCTCTTCCGCCCTTTCTTTTTCGTACTTCTCGCGCTGCTTCCAGTAGTCCTCGTTCCCTCCCTGGGCCGCTTGACGGCAGCCAAAGTCGCACGGCGAGGCCGCCGGTCTCTGCTGGATGTTCGGATGGCTGCAATCGACGCCAAGCTGTGCGCAGGCGCTCTGCGCGTGGGTGAGCGCAGAGGCGAATGCCAGCAGCGCGAAGATCATTAGCGTGCGTTTCATGCCGTCTCCTTGAATTGGTTCCCGGAGGAGTTCTCGCTACGTGGACTCTCGAACTGCCTGAGGGCCGCCCATGGCGCGAACATGGACTTCAAAGGCTGCTCCGCCTCTTCCGAACTATAGGATTAAGAGCTTAGCACCCTATGCCCCAGCCACACGCGCCGCACGGCGGGCCGCAAACTCCTGGGGGGTGAGGATGGGTGACAGATTGCGTCCGGTAAACATATCCTCAAAAAGGCTGACCAACTCGGCGTGGATCAACCCGTTCGAGGCCAGAACCTCCCGGCTGTCTAGCCGGAAAGGGTTGCCGGAGAAGTCAGTGACCCGGCCTCCGGCCTCCTCGATCAGCAGGATGCCGGCTGCCGTGTCCCAGGGATTGAGGTTGAACTCCCAGAAGGCATCCAGGCGGCCCGCTGCGACGCAAGCCAGATCGAGCGCGGCCGAACCGGCCCGGCGCACCCCGTGTGAGCGCAGGCAGAACTCCTGGTAAAAGTGGATGTTGGGACTCTGATGCCGTTTGCGGCTGGGAAATCCGGTGGCCACCAGCGCCTCACATAATTCAGGAGTCCGCGAAACCCGCATTGGCCTGTCATTCAGCCGGGCGCCCCGTCCCCGCTCGGCGGCGAACAGCTCGTCGCGCAAGGGATCGTAGATGACTGCGGCCACCAGCTTCCCATCCTCATCCGGATCGAGCACGGCAGGGCGCTGGGCCAGTTTCTCGACCTGTCTGTGCTCCAGGCCCATCGAGACGCAGAACTGCGGAAGCCCATGGGCAAAGTTGGTGGTCCCGTCCAGCGGGTCCACGTACCAGCGGAACTCGCCTTCGAGCCGGTCGCGCGTGCCCTCTTCGCCGTAGATTCCGTGCTCCGGGAAGGCCGCGGCAAGCTGCTCGCGGATCAGTTTTTCCGCCGTCCGGTCAGCCACCGTCACAATGTCTACATCGCTTTTGTACTCGGTGGTGACACCCTGAGAAAAAAACTCGCGCAGCCGCGCGCCGGCCTCGCGGGCAATGGCCGAGGCCCTGGGAACCCACACCCACTCCGATGGATTAGCCGCTGCCCTGCTCATGAAGTTACCTCGCCGGCAGCGGAACCGTTGGCTTCCGGGCTCTTGGCGTGCGCGCGGCGAGGAGCCTGCTTGCCCACTTCCGTGATCGTGCGGATCTGGTGCTTGTAGATGAACAGATTGGGCTTGTCCTCGCGGGTCAGCCGCAACATTCCCTCATCGAAGTACTCGATCCAGCCGCGCACCGTTTCGCCGTCGCGCAACTTGATCTGGACGTTTACCTGGCGCTCGCTGAGAGAGCGCAGGTAGAGCGCCTCCTGGCCGGTTTCGCCCGGCGGAGGCGTCCTGGAAGAGCGGCGCTTGGACACTGGAGGGGTCATATTGCCATTGTAGATGAATCCGGAAATAGTACCTTGTTCCCGCCCAATAAGTGATACTTGCGTAATTTTGGCTCCTTTCTGCGTATACACCACGTATGCTCGAATACGACACAACATTGGCGGGGGAAGTGAATAGCGATACCAGGCAAATTGCGCGTGGACTTCGCCAGGGAGATGTGGTTCTCCTGCAGGCCTTGGTCGAGCAATATCAGTACCGACTAATCCGCTACCTGATTTATCTGCTGGGCCGGCGCGATGAGGTTGACGATCTGGTTAAGGAGACATGGCTACGCGTTCTTGAGCGCGGTCGATCCTACGACGGGCGATCCCGATTTGAGCCCTGGCTGTTCACGATCGCGCGCAATCTGACCATCGATCACATGCGCAAGCGGCGCGTCCACAGCCTGGACTCAAACAGCAACCCGGAACAGGATGATATAGCGCTATCGCCTGTTTCCAATGCCCCTTCGCCGTTCGCTCTCGCCGCGCGAACGGAAGACGCTCAACGGCTTGCTCTTGCGCTGCAATCTTTGCAACCCATCTATCGCGAGGCGCTCGTCCTTCGCTTTCAGGAAGATTTATCGCTGCAGGAGATAGCCACCGTAGTGAGAGCGCCAGTCACGACTGTAGCTTCACGGATCTACCGGGCACTCGCAGAGCTGCGGCCGCAGTTGGACGGAGGAAATCATGAAAACTAAACGCCATGAAATGTTTCAGCAGATTATCGACAAGTCTTTGGCGGGCGAAGTTTCTCCTCTGGAAGAGAAATCTCTTCGCGAACACCTCCTGGCTTGCGCTCCATGCCAGGAATATCTCGCTTCCAGCACTAGAGTCATCGCCAGTCTCGGCGGATTTTCTTTCCATCAGAATCCGGAACTGCATGCGAAGGTCTGTGCGTCCATCAAGCTGCGCGCGCAGCAACTCGAAGCGCGGCAGCCAAGCAGGCGCCGGCTGGCTTGGGGTTGCATCATCGCCCTGGTGCTAACAGCCGCCGGATCCTTTGCCGATCTGCAGTTTGGCAAGCTTGCTGCCGATGTTTTTAATTTGCAGCCCACGCTGGTGCGCCAGGGATTGCTCGCTTTCGGGGTAATTCCCTCATTGTGCCTCTTGCTGTTGTTTCCAATGTTGCCCGCACTATTGACTGCTAACGCGAACCGGAAAGGAAGTGTCTTATGAAACTCCGTCGATTTCTGAGTGTAGTGCCCAAGGCCGTTAGAATTGCTGCTTTGATCCTGGTGGGATGCGAGACGATTGGCCTGCTGGTTGCGGGGTACATCAACAGGGCTAATCTGACCGATGACCTGGGCGCAGCGTTTGTTGCGGCAGTCGCAGCAATGTTCGGCGGCGCTTTTATTGCAACCTGGCTTCTATGCCTCGGGTATGTCTATGGAGACGCCCGGCAGCGCGCCATGCCGCCCATCCTCTGGACATTGATCGCACTATTGGCTCCAAACTTGCTGGGTTTCCTTCTCTACTTTGTATTGCGCCGGCCGCTCGCGTCGGCTTGCACAAACTGCGGGCAGGGAAACTCGTTGAACTCTCGATTCTGCTCTTTCTGCGGCAGCCCGCAATCCCCGGCTACGTCCGGCAACGCATCCTCCGGGCTGAGTTCTTCCGGTTTGAATTCGATCACTGCGGCTTGAAATTCTGAAGAAAACGCTGCAACAGGTTCAGTTTCTGCACTGGAATACCGCAGACCAGCCATCAATTACCTTTAACCGCCTCATCCGCGTAATAGCCGGTGCGATGCCGAATATTGAAGGCGCCATCGGCGGCTCTGGGGATGGTCACCTGGATGCGGTGAAAGGTCCTTCCGGGCTCTTGATTTTTCGGATAGTAGGCGAGCAGATACTGCGTGCGCAGGTCGTCGCTGACCCGCGCAAAGGCCTTGTCGAGTCCGCCGTCGCTGACGTAGAAGCTCTTGCCGCCGGTCTGCTCGGCCAAGGTGATGAGCGCGTGCTCGCCGCCCAGATCGCGTCCGGCGCTGGCTTCGATGGGCACGTCGATGATGCTGTAAATCATCGCCTCGTTGCGCAGCGCCTGTTCCAGGGCCTGGGCGTAGGTGGAGCTGCTGGTGTTGTCGTCGCCGTCGGAGATCACGACCAGCACCTTGCGCCCGGCTTTGCCGCCCAGCCCTTCGGAACCCAGGCAGATGGCATCGTAGAGCGCCGTCGCATAGTCAGCGTGCAACTGGCCAAGGCCGTGATCAATCCGGCTCAGCTTGTTGGTGAAGGGCACAAGCTCGCGCGCCTCGGTGGCAAACTGCAAGAGGCTCATCTGGTCTTGAGAGCGAAGCAGAGCATGAGCAAAGCGGCGAGCCGCGTCCGCTTCCTCGGCCATGTCCTTTCGCACGCTGCCGCTGGTGTCGATGGCCAGCGTCAGATTCAAAGGCAGCTCCGACTGGCGCTCGAAGACCGCGATCCGCTGCGGCTGGCCGTCCTCGGCAAGCGCGAAGTCATCGCGCGTCAAACCGCCCACAATGGCCCCGTTCCGGTCGGTCACGTTCACAAAGACGTTGACCAGTTTCACGTCCACGCGCAGGGTGGTCTCCTGCGCCGCCAGGACAAGGGGCGCCAAAACCATCAGTGCCCAGGAGCCAGTCTGCCGGCAAAGGCTGAGGAATTGGCTCGGGCTACGAACCATGCGAAGCCCCCGAGACCTCTGAGGCGTCTACGCCCATCCCTGCGGGAAACGGTTCGCCGGCTGCCCACACTGCGCCATCCTGAAAGGTCTCCTTCTTCCAGATGGGCACCGTTTTTTTGAGCATGTCGATCAGCCAGCGGCAGGCCTCGAAGGCCTGCGCACGATGCTCCGATGCCACCACAACCAGCACACTGGTCTCGCCTACCTGGAGCCGGCCAAGCCGGTGCACCATCGTCACCTGCCGCACGCCAAAGCGGCTGCGGGCTTCACGCGCCAGTTCGTTCATCTGCTTTGCGGCCATCTCATCATAGGCCTCGTAGTCCAAATGGAGCGTCGTACGCCCGCGCGAATTGTTGCGCACCACGCCGTCGAAGACGACCACCGCGCCATCTTCTCCCCGCCGGGCCGCGGCAATCAGCTTCTCCGCGTCGATCGGTTTGCGGGTCAGCGCGGTGACTACGTCTGCCTCTTCGGCAATCTCACCGGAAACGGTCGCCGTGCGCGCAGTGCCGGGACGCTTAGTGCCGCCGGAGACCGGAGGCAAAAGGCCCACCTCATCGCCCTCGCACAACGCTCGTGCCGAGGTGGCATACTCGGCATTCACGCTGACTGCTATGCCGCGCAGCAGAGTAGCGGGCCGGCGCTCGCTCAGCCGCGCGAGCAACTCCGCCACCGTTGCGCCTTCCGGCAACTCCACCGTTGACGCGCCGGCGCCCAGCCAATCTTTCAATACGCCAAAGGAAACTACGCGCACCTGCATTAGAAAAGAATACCGCCTACGGCATTTTCGGAAATAGTGTGAACTCACAAAAATTGTAAATGTGGGTTTTTCTTGAGGAAAAACCCACTCAGCGGTTGTGGTTCCGGTCTACATCATTTCCGAAAATGCGTTAGCGGTTAGACGCGGCAGACGCCATGCTGCTCACCGCAAGCTCCGCCTCCGCCTTCGGCAACGTATCCGGCCGGGCCTTCAGCAACGGCAGGGCCACGGCCAGCACGTCCTCGATTCGGCTGGCGTAGTGAATCGTGACGCCCTCGATCAGCTCCGGCGTCAGGTCTTCTTCCACGTCCTGGAGGTTTTCCGCGGGCAGGATGATGGTTTCCACCCCGGCGCGGCGCGCGGCCAGGAACTTTTCCTTGATGCCGCCCACCGGCAGTACGTTGCCGCTGAGGTTAATCTCGCCCGTCATGGCGGTCAGCGGCCGCAC
>JBAVYF010000376.1:0-2454 GCA_049698655.1 Occallatibacter sp.
GAATATTCTACACGGGAAAAATCGCTGCGACCTCAGGCAATAGCCTTTGTCGAGTTTTCGCTACGCGGCGCGTTAGAGCGGTATTTTCCAGATGGCCGGCCACATGCCCCGCAGCAATTAAATGTCCGATTCTGCCCACCATAATCCCGCTTGGCAAGGGGTGCCGCGCGGCGAAAAGAGGCTTATGCTCCGGCCTTCTGGAGTGCAGTTCCCCGCCAAGATTTGCGTAAGCCGCTGTTCTGTAATAGGATGGGCCCACGCGCGCCCCTCGCTCGCTTGATGGGAAAGAGCAGTCTAAGTGGTTCGCTTAGTGACCTATGTGGCCAGCCATGTTTGACATGTTTTGCGGCGGACCGCCTTCGTCTATGAATGCGGGCAGTCACCTAATTATACTCAGCAGCGCACAATAATAGTCTGTCAGTCCCTCATCATAGGAAAGCGCCGCGCGATGTTTCTGATGAACACCGCGCGGCGCGAGAACGCGCTTATCGAAACCAAGCGTCAGTTATCTGCCGTTGCGCCGGTGTATCCGGCGGCCGATCAGTCCGGCCAGCCCAAGACCCAACAGCGTCAACGTCGCCGGTTCAGGCACAGGCGCAGTAGTAACCGTGTCGCCCGTCAGGTTGAACGCTAGGTCCAAGCCGCCATAATTAAGCCAACTGTCGAGACCCGCATTATAGGAAAACACACCGCCGGTACCATCGTCTTCGGTGCTGAATTGCGATGCTGAATCCCAGAGGAAGGCGTTCGTTCCACTCGATGCCGTGTACAGAGCGGTGGTCTCGACAATGGAGAGGAAGTAAGAGCCGGCGCCGAGCGTGATGAGTGGCGACGGCACGGCGTCATATTTGTAAATCTCCTGGCCATCAGCTATTGTGGTGAACGTATCTGTGCGGAGAAGGCCGGTCAGCGAACCGGATTGAATCTCGCCGGCGGGGTGTGTGTCGCTGCCGTTGTTCATCTGGATGTCGTAAGTGAAAGCGTCCGGCGATGACGCATCGTTGGCAGAAAAGTAAGAACCCCACCACTCCACCCCTTTGATCGTGGCGGCGGATGTGAGCGTGAAATCGTCATACCCCACCAATGGATAGTCGCTCTCGCTGAAGATCCCGTTCACGGCATCCGGCGCGCCGTTGTCGTAGAGCGCCAAAGCCGACGCGGGGACCGATAACACGGCCAATAGTCCCCCCACCAGGAAGGAACGCCAACATAACTTGCACATCGCTTCCCCCTTTTTCAGCAAAGCGCCTACAGGTTCCCCCGTGCTTGTTCCGGCTCAGCGTGAAATTATCAAACGCCCCATGTTCGCAAGAGGCCGCTGACAACGTGGAATCTCCCTTTCACGAGATCCCGAGTCTGCGCATAAGCACCCTTTCCCAATAAACGGCCGCATGTTTCGAAGACGCGCGGTCCCGGCCGATCTCTCTCCAAAACGCATTTCGGCCAGCCCCATATCCCCCTAATTTCGCAGCAAACTCCATGCCGAGCTTCCGACTCTCCTGTTGCGAAAGCTGATCGTTCAATGAATACGTGGGCTTTGACAAGACAAGCGAGTTTTCGCGCCGATGTGGAAGTCGCTCCCGTGTTGCCGCCTCTGAACATCTGCAGGCCGTCATGTCGAGCCGGCGCCACAGATTGACTTGGCGTTCGCGCAGCATGCCGATGGCAGCCAGCTCTAAGCCGAAGCAGTCGCACTCTTCAATGGACTGTCTGAATCCCCTTTGGCTGGAATACGATACGCCCACGCGCACCCCTCGCGCGTAGGATTGGGACGAGAATCCAAAGTGGTTCGCTAAGTGACCTATTTGCCGGCCATTACGCAAGTTTTTTCCGGCAGGCTGCACTACGGAACGGCCGGTGAGGCATGCCGCGCCTGCCGGTCGTTAAGCGCGATGGCGGCGCAGGCCAGGAGCAGCGCCACGGCGGCCGGGAGCAGCGGGGTGTACGGCTTGAGAGGCTGGATCGCCACTCCGAGCAGCGCGAGCAGGTAAACGACCAGCACCCAGCTCCATCGAGCGGCCGCCGCGTCGTCCCAGACCATGATCCGCATGAGGATGGCTGCGACCGGCAGGATGAGCAGGACGTGATGGCTGGTGAGCGAGACCTCGCTCAGGAGCATGATGCCCGGCGCGACGGCGGCCATCAGGATCGCGGCCGACTTCGCGTCGTGGGACTTTCGGCCGCACAGCGCCCACAGCAACGCCAGCCCGAGAGCGACTAATCCTTGCAGCGTCTTGGCCAGCGCGGACACCGCGCCCGGCGAGAGCGAGATCAGGTTGATGTTCCGCTCGCCCTTCGACGCGTCCATCGGAAGCGGCCGAAGGAGCCGGTTGAACGCGGCCGTCAGCGATTGGTTCGACGGGCGATACGGGTCGCTGATGAATTCCGTCGTCCGGCCGGAATGATACGGCGCGACGACTTTTTCATACCACGAGAGGTGCAGGCGCCATGCCC
>JBAVYF010000377.1:0-14518 GCA_049698655.1 Occallatibacter sp.
ATCGGCAAGGCAGCCGTGCTGGAGGGACTTGCAGCGCATCCGGCGGTGACGGCTGTCCTGGCCTGGAAGCCCGAGGCGCTGGCGGACGCGAAGTTTGACCGGGGCTAGCTGACGCTGACCATCGCCGCCGGACAGATTCGCGCCGCGGCGGCCACCGTGCAGGCAGCCGGCTACAACTTCTTCGAGGACATGACAGCGGTCGATTGGTTCCCTTCCTCGCCGCGCTTCCAGTTGAGCTACCACATTCTTTCGCACACCTATAAAGAACGCATCCGGCTGCGGGTTCTGGTGGACGGCGATGCTCCGGCGGTCGAATCGATTACATCCGTCTGGCCCGCGGCCAATTTTTTCGAGCGCGAGGTCTTCGACCTCTTCGGCATTCGCTTCGAGGGCCATCCCAACCTGCGCCGTATCATGATGCCCGACGACTGGCAGGGCCATCCGCTGCGCAAGGACTATCCGGTGGAGGGGTATCGCTAAATGAATCCAGGCACACCCATCCTCAAAGCCCCGGAAGCCGAAGGCGCGCGCGATCAGCACATGGTCCTGAACATGGGGCCGCAGCATCCCGCCATGCACGGAGTTCTGCGCCTGGTGGTGGAAATCGACGGCGAGATCGTCGTCCGCCTCTACCCGGAGATCGGCTACCTGCACACCGGCATCGAGAAGACCTGCGAGGCCAAGTTTTATCAGCAGGTTATCCCGCTGACCGATCGCGTGAACTACCTGGACCCTATTTCCAATAACCTATGCTATTGCCTGGCTGTTGAAAAGCTGCTGGGGCTGGAGATTCCGGATAAAGCCCAGTGGATGCGCGTGCTGCTGGCCGAGCTGAGCCGCATTAATTCGCACCTGATCTGGCTGGGCACCCACGCCATGGATATTGGCGCGCTGACCGTCTTTCTCTACACCTTCCGCGAGCGCGAAGAGATTCTGCGCATCTTTGAGGGGCTGGCCGGCCAGCGGATGATGACCAGCTACGTCCGCATCGGCGGCCTGGCGATGGAGCCGCCGCTGGACTTCTTTGAGCGCGTGCAGGGATTTATCCGGAGCTTTCCGGAAAAGATCGACGAATACTCGAACCTGCTGACCGGCAATCCGATCTTCCGCAACCGGCTGCAGGGCGTGGGCATGTTGTCGGCGGCGGATGCGGTTGCGTTTGGCGTTACCGGCCCGCCGCTGCGCGCCTCGGGCGTGGACTTCGATCTGCGCCGCGATATGCCGTATTCGGGATACGAGAAATTCCAATTCCAGGTGCCCGTATCGAACGGTTGTGATTGCTGGGCGCGGTACGAAGTCAGGCTCGTGGAGATGCGGGAGAGCGTGAAGATGATTCAGCAGGCTCTGGACGGAATGCCCGAAGGGCCGATCAAGGCCGACGCGCCCAAGATTGTGTTGCCCGACCGCGAAAAGATGAAGACGCAGATGGAGGCGCTCATCCATCACTTCAAGATTGTCACCGAAGGCTTTGCGGTGCCGGCTGGCGAGGTCTACCAGGGCGTTGAAGCGGGCCACGGGCAGACTGGCTACTATGTGGTCTCCGACGGCACAGCCAAGCCTTACCGCGTGCATATGCGCTATCCGTCGTTTGCCACCATGCAGGCGGTGGAAACCATGTGCAAGGGCCGGATGCTGGCAGATGCGGTGGCTGTGATCGGGTCTATTGATATTTGTTTGGGAGAAATCGACCGATGAGAGGAGGATGCTTATGGCTGATTACTCGAAGCTGGCGGATAATGCGAAACTGTTACAGGAAGCCGACAGACGGGCAGCCGAGCGGCACAAAAGCCTGAAAGCTGACCCCTGCGATTTCTTTGAAAAAGTGAGGACGCATCTGATCGGGGAAATGAACAAGGCGAATGTGGAACTCCGCAAGAGGGGAGCCGATGTTCTTGACCGGAATCATATGCCGGGTTTCTCCGAGGAGATTTTTCTAACATACGGTACAAGTTCGCTCTGCAGGGTGGGACTTGACGTGCACGGAGGGGCGTGCCGGATCACGGACGTAATCAGCGGCCCCCCGAACGGATACGTGATTTCACGGAAGGAATATCTTTGCAACCAGGATGAGTCGTGCAAGATGGCTCTACCTGCCGTAAAAGAAGGAGCCTCATCAGGCCGGGCGCGTCCGGCCAGGATTGCGGTTGACATTATTGCGGGCATCCTGCTGGGCAAATTTGTTTGAATTTGGGGCCTGCAGTTCCGGCTGAAACATGAAATGGGAGTTGATGCAATGAGCAATGAAACCATGAGCGTCTTTTCGCCCAGGCTGGCGGCGCGGCTTGACGCACTGGTGGAGAAGTATCCGGTGAGGCGTTCGGCGCTGGTGCCCATGCTGCTCTACGCGCAGGACGAAATCGGCTATCTCTCCGACGCGGTCATTGGCGAAGTTGCCCTGCGCATTGGCATTACCGAATTGGAAGTCCGCAACGTGGCCACTTACTACTCGATGCTGCGCTTCAAGCCGGCGGGCAAGTTCAACGTGCAGGTCTGCACCAACATCAGTTGCATGTTGCGCGGCGGCTTTGAGATTTACGAGCGGTTTCAGGAAGAGTTGGGGATCGGGCACAAGGGCGTTACCGCCGACGGAGTCTTCTCGCTCGAAGAGGTCGAGTGCATCGGAGCCTGCTGCTGGGCGCCGGCCATCCAGGTCAACTACGACTTTCACGACGAGCTGACGACTGAGCAAGTGCCGGAGATTCTGGCCGGTTATCGCGGCAAGGCCGGGGTCCCCAGCGACGGGTCTTTGTCGCTGGGGTGGAAAAGAGAAGGGAAGGCGACCCATGCCTAGGCTGGTCTCGCATCCCGATGAAGTGAAGATCGTAACCCGGCGCTTCGGCCAGGGTGCCGCTGACATTGATCGCTACATTGAACTTGGCGGCTACGAGTCCGCGAAGAAATGCCTTGCGCAAGGCCCCGACTGGATCATCAACGAGATGAAGGCCAGTAACCTGCGCGGGCGCGGCGGCGCGGGCTTTCCCGCAGGCATGAAGTGGTCGTTTGTGCCCAAGCACTCCGACAAGCCCAAGTACGTTCTGGTCAACGGCGACGAGAGCGAGCCGGGAACCTGCAAGGACCATCTGATTTTTTTGCACGATCCCCACGCAGTCATCGAGGGAACGATTATCGCCGGCTTGGCTATCGGCGCCAAGCTGGGCTTCATCTATCTGCGCGGCGAGTACCGCTATCTTCTCGAAATCATGGAAAAGGCCGTGGCCGACGCGTACGCCAAAGGCTTTTTAGGCAAGAACATCTTCGGCAGCGGCACCGAATTTCAGATCATCACGCAAACCGGCGCGGGCGCGTACGAAGTGGGCGAAGAGTCGGCGCTGATGGAGTCACTGGAAGGCAAGCGGGGCGTGCCGCGCATCAAGCCGCCCTTCCCGGCCGTCGTCGGCCTCTACGGCGGGCCTACAGTCATCAACAACGCCGAGACCATCGCCACCGTTCCGCATGTGATCGAGATGGGCGGCGCGGCCTTTGCGTCTGTCGGCACGCCGCGCAACGGCGGGACACGATTGTTTTCGATCAGCGGCCACGTTGAGCGCCCCGGCGTCTACGAGCTGCCCATGGGCTACAACCTGAAAAAGATGATCTACGAGGTTGCGGGCGGCGTGCGCGGCAGGCGCGGGTTGAAGGCCGTCATCCCCGGCGGGTCGTCTACGCCCGTGTTGTTGCCCGACGAGATCGACATTGGCATGGACTTCGATCAGGTGGGCAAAGCCGGCTCGATGCTCGGCTCGGCGGGCGTGGTGGTCATCGACGATCAGACCTGCATCGTCGAGTTTGCGTTGCGGACCATCAGCTTTTATCAGCACGAGAGCTGCGGCTGGTGCACTCCCTGCCGCGAAGGAACGGACTGGCTCAAAAAATCTCTGACCCGCTTCCATGCCGGATTCGGCGAGGTAAAAGACATCGACAATATTCAGTACCTGGCGGAGAACATCCTGGGCCGGACGTTTTGTCCGCTGGGCGATGCGGCGGCCATGCCGATTCTGGGATTCGTTAAGAAGTTCCGCAAGGAGTTCGAGGACCACTTGGGCGGAAAGGCTTGCCCGTTCGCAAAGCACGTGGAACTGGTAGTGGTTTAGTTTTGTCATCCTGAGAGAAGCGTAGCGGAGTCGAAGGACCTGCGGTTGCTTTTACTGGTCCATTCTTATGAGAGATAATCGAGATTTTAGCCACCCACCAGAGGGTCGAATGAAAGCTACCAAAGAGAACATCCCGATAATCGCGATTTGGTCAGGTCTAGCATTGCTCGTCATTGCTGCAAACCTCAGCGCACCCGCGTCAGGCTGGATTACTCTGCCGGCTTGGCTCATCTTCGGCATGGGTATCGGCATTCGGATTAGTTCTGCACCCAACGACAGCCCATATAAACAAGCTTCCGCTATAACGGTGATCCCGCTTATTGTTATGATTGACTTCCTGTTCATCCCTATCGGCAGCAGCCCTGTCTTTTTGTTAATTACTGAACCGTCGTTAGCACATTTGTTTCTGCCTAGGCCGTTCCATGTACTTGTTATCATCTACTTGGCCTCATTGTGCGTCTTTTTGAATATCAAGATTGAACGTTTACAAAGTGACATTGTGGATCAGAAACGGAGGTATACAGATTTGCTCGATACTTTAGCAGGGAGGAAGTCGATTGATATGTTCACGCCCGCTGAAGTCTTGAATATCGATATTGAGCGTTCAGCAGGTGATATTAGGGATCGAGCGCATCAGGTGAAACCACTATGATGATTACCAAAACAAAAGCCGCAGAACAGCAACTCAATACAGCAATCCGCCTGTTTTTTGAAAACAGGGACCATCTGTCTTCATATACGCTCGCCGCCGCTTCTCGTGAGGTTACAGAGGGTGTGATCAAGATTCGGTGTGGTGAACTCAAGCAGCGCAAACTTGTGCGAGTAGGTGATTCGCTGGAAGTCCCACTTTCGTATAGGGAGACGCTCGATCTACTCATCAAGCCCGATTGCGACAAAAAAGCAGTTATAAAGCTCTTTAACAAATGGCAAAACTTCCTCAAGCACTCAGACAATGATCCTGATGTGGAAATAGAGCCAATCAAGACGAAGTATCTCGCGGTGATGATCGTGTTTGCGATAAAGAACTACGCTCTACTAACGCAAGACATGACAATCGAGATGAAGATTTTCTTTGCTTGGTTCGCGGTAGCGGAACCTGAGTTGGTAAGGTCCGAACATTTAGATGTGAGTACCAAGAAGGTAATCGCTGATATGATCAACTATATCTCGGGTGATCCTTACGATCACAATACATTGGAAAACATATATACCGCTATGACTGAGTATAACTTGTGGTTGGCGGGTGGCACAGGTATTGATTTTGAGACCTGGGGTCTGACCAAGAAAGTAGGACCGAAATGAAGAAACGCTATTTGGTCGTCTATGAAAAGTGCAGACACAATTTTGCTGGTTATGTGCCGGATGTTCCGGGGTGCATTTCAACAGGACGATCACTTAGACATATGCGTGAGATGATGACAGAAGCACTTGAATTTCATCTTTCTTCAATGCTCTGTGACGGAGAAGAAATTCCAGAACCGGTCACCACGCAAGTTGACTTTGCGCTTGATGCTGAAGACGAAATCGTGGAGTATTGTGTCGTTGATTGGCTTGATGTCAAAATTGTGAAAAGCGTTTATCGAAACGCAAAGAAGATTGAACCCGGCTACTCAATCATTGAGGCTGCACGGCGCGCCAAGAAGGCCGCATAGGAAAAGATGGCAGACGTAACCTTCATTGTCGATGGAAAGAAGCTGACGGCTCCCGCGGGGACGTTGCTGATAGACGCTTGCCGCAAGGCGGGGATCGAGATTCCGGCGTTCTGTTACTATCCCGGCCTCAGCTTGCAGGCTGCTTGCCGGATGTGCGTGGTGCGCCAGGAGAAGGTGCCCAAGCTGCAAACCGCCTGCACCACCACGGTCGCCGAAGGCCAGGTCTTCACCACCGAGTCGCCCGAAATCACGCAGGCGCGCAAGGCGACGATTGAACTGCTGCTCGGCAATCACCCGCTCGACTGCCCGGTCTGCGACGCCGGCGGCGAGTGCGAATTGCAGGACATGACCTTCAAGTACGGCGCGGGAGAGAGCCTTTACGCCGAAGCCAAGCACCACCGCGAGGAGCAGCAGTGGTCGCCCGCCGTCTACTATGACCGCCCGCGCTGCATTCTCTGCTACCGCTGCATCCGCGTCTGCGGCGAGGGCATGGACGTGTGGGCGCTGGGCATACAGAACCGAGGCGTCAGCTCGGTAATCGCGCCCAACGGCGGAGACAAGTTGGATTGCGAACAGTGCGGCATGTGCATCGACATCTGCCCGGTGGGCGCGTTGACCTCGGGCAGCTATCGCTATAAGACACGGCCGTGGGAGATGAACCACGTCTCCACGGTTTGCACGCACTGCGCCGACGGCTGCAAGGTCACACTGGGCGTGCGCCAGGTGAACGACGGATCGGAGATTGTCCGCGTCGACAACCGCGACAAAAGCGGCATCAACGGCGACTTCCTCTGCGCCAAGGGCCGCTTCGGCTTTGATTTTGTCGATAGTCCCGACCGCCTGACCAAGCCGCTGGTGCGCAATGCCGAGGGCAAGCTGGTTGAGTCCACATGGGAGCATGCTCTGCGCCTGGCTGCCGGAAAACTCAAGGAAGTCCGCCACAGCAAGGGCGGCGCTGCAATTGGCGTCATCGGCTCCAACCACACCACCAACGAAGAGAACTATCTGCTGCAGAAGTTTGCGCGCACCGTTCTCCAAACCAACAACATCGACCACGAGCGGAGCGCGGATTATGCCGCTTTCGCACGCGCCCTCGCCGGACACCACGGCAAAGCCGCCAGTCTGCGAGAGACGGCCACCGCTCCCGCAGTCCTGCTCATCGGCGGCAATCCTACCGAAGAGCATCCGCTGCTGGCCTGGAATCTGCGGACAAATGTTCGTCTCAATCGCGCCAAACTTTTCGTGGCCAATGCCAAGGCCATCAAGCTGGAGCGCATGGCCAAAGCCACGCTCCGGCTGACCGCCGACGGCTATCCTGCCCTCGCCGCGTACCTCGGCGGCAGCGATGCAGTCATCAAGAACGCAGCCTTCCGCGATGCCCTGCTCGCCGAGGAGTCGCTGCTGTTTGTCTTCGGCCCCGAGTACAGCGGCGCACAGCTCACGGAGCTTGTGGCCTGGGGACTCAAGCGCGGCAATGTGCGTTTTGCTTTCCTTGGCGGCTACGCCAACTCGCGCGGCGCGGCGGATATGGGGCTGCTTCCCGACCTGCTGCCTGGCTATGTGCCGGTCACTTCACCCGGCGCATTCGCCGAGTACCCCGGCCTGCCCGCAACTCCCGGCAAAACGCTTTCTGAAATCTTCGATGCGGCGGGCAAAGGCGAACTCGGCGCATTGCTTGTGGTTGGCGCCGACCCGGTCGCAAAGCTCGGGGCCACGCCGGCAACATTGCAGAACACCTTCGTGATAGTCGCCGACATCTTCCTCACCGAGACAGCCGCTCTTGCCGATGTGGTCTTTCCCGCCGCCAGCCTCTATGAGAAAACCGGCACGGTGACCAACACCTACGGCGATGTGCAACTCGCGCGCAAGGCCGCCGATCGCGCCGGAGTGAAGCCGGAGTTCGAGATTCTTGTCCGGCTCGCCGGAGCGATGGGCGTGGATGTGAAAACTCTGGTCCTCTTTGGCAAAGGCAGCGTCACTGCCGACCTTGGCCAATCGCGTGGAGCGCAGGCCGGCGAAGCAGACCAGCACTCGGTCTGGCTCATGGCGAATGGGCTTGAGCCGAAGCTGAGTCCCTTCGATCCGCTTGCGGCACTCGACGAAATTGCACGGCTGGTTCCCGGCTACGCTGTGGACCGCGTGAATCTGCTGGGCGGCAACGATGTCCCAACCGAGCCGGGCTTTGTGCCGGTAGCGGCGTTCACAGGGCGGGGTGAAATTGTCCCCGTTCACAATGGATTGTTTACCTCCGGAACGCTGGGGCAGCACAGCACGGCGCTCCTGGAACTTGCACTACATCAGGCGTCAAAGCTGGTGCAGATTCAGATGAAGTAAGTTCAATGAATCTGTTTCGTGCTCGAACTAAGTCGACGTTTTGAAAGGGCACGGCTTTAGCCGTGCCGTAGATGCTGCAAAATGAAATCGGGGCTTTAGCCCCTGAGGGTATCGAAAAGAAGAGGCTAACGACCAGTGACGATTTTGCAGTTTTTTCTGTGGAGCTTGCTCAAAGTAGCCGTGGTCACGGTGGTGATGCTGCTGGGCGTCGCCTACACCGTGCTGCTCGAGCGCAAGCTGGTGGGCCGCATACAGAACCGCTGGGGACCCAACCGCGTTGGTCCCTTCGGCCTCTTGCAGCCGCTCGTCGATGGAGCCAAGTCTTTTATGAAAGAGGACATCATCCCCACCGGCGTCTACCGGCCGCTCTATCTGCTCGCTCCCATCATTGCGCTGGGCTGCGCGCTGATTTCAATTGGTGTCGTCCCCTTTGGCGCGCCCAACATCGGGCCGGGGCCCCTGGATCTCTTTGAGATCGCGAACGTGAACGTCGGCCTGCTGGTGATTCTCGGCGTCACCTCCATTGGCGTCTACGGCATCGCGCTCGCCGGGTGGTCGTCGAACAACAAATATTCGCTGCTCGGCGCGCTGCGTTCCTCGGCCCAGTTGGTCAGCTACGAGCTGGCTTTGGGCCTCTCGCTGGTCGGCGTGGTCCTGCGCGCCGGTTCGCTCAATCTGAGAGTGATTGTCGAGCAGCAGGGGACCAATGGCTTCCTGAGCTGGAACATCTTTGGCGGAATGCAGTTTGTGGCTTTTTTCATTTACCTGATGGCCGCCTATGCGGAGACCAACCGCTCTCCCTTCGATCTGCCCGAGGCGGAGAGCGAGCTTACCGGCGGCTATCACACCGAGTACAGCTCGATGAAGTTCGCCATGTTCTTCATGGCTGAATATGGCAACATGATTACCGTGGGCTGCGTGGCCACTCTGCTGTTTCTCGGCGGCTGGACAAATCCATTCGGCAACCTCTTCGGCACATCGCACAACATTCTGGTTCAGGCGCTGCTCCCCCTCTTCTGGTTTGTGTTGAAGGTCTTTTGCTTTCTCTTTTTGTATGTGTGGGTGCGGGGAACATTGCCGCGCTTCCGCTATGACCAGTTGATGAACTTCGGATGGCGCTGGCTCATGCCGCTGGCCATTCTCAACATAGTGGCGACAAGCCTATGGCTGGCTTATCGCTAAACTGCAATCGGGCCTGCTTATTGGTGACGAAACGATGCACCTGATTCTCTTTATCGTGTTTGCCGGACTCTGCCTGGCTGGAGCGATCAATCTCCTGCTTCAAAGCCATCCCATCAACAGCGCCCTTTCGCTGATTGTGGTGATGACCTCGCTGGCCGTGCTTTACCTGTTGCTGGGCGCGGAGTTTCTCGCCGCGGCGCAGGTCATCGTCTACGCCGGCGCCATCATGGTGCTCTTCACCTTCGTTGTCATGCTGCTCAACGCCGGGCGCGAGGAACGCACGCTGGGCAGCCGCGCGGCGCGGGCGGTGGGCTTTCCCGCGGTGGTCGCCATCCTGGCCGTCATCGCAACGGTGATTTTGCATGCGCAGGGGCTGGGCGTAGCCAGGCTGAGTGACGGCATCACTTCGACGGAAGATCTGAGCGCGGTGCTCTTTACCAAACTGCTTCTGCCCTTCGAAGTGACCTCCGTGCTGATTCTCATCGCGATTCTGGGCGCGGTTGCTCTCGCCCGTCACGGCAGCGGCAACGAAGACTCGCAAGGAAGCGCAGAAAGAACGGGCGGCCAATGAGTTCCCTTTTCTCGCAGGAAGTCCCGCTCTCCTGGTATCTGCTCTTGAGCGCCGTCTTGTTTTCGCTCGGCGTCGTGGGCTTTCTCATCAAGCGCAATTTGATTACAGTCTTCATGTCCATTGAGTTGATGCTCAACGGCGTGAATCTTTCCTTCGTGACCTTCGCCCACCAGTGGCACGCGGTGAAGGGGCAGATCTTCGTCTTCTTCGTGATGATGGTGGCCGCGGCGGAAGCTGCGGTTGGCCTGGCCATCATCATTGCCGTCTTCCGCGCCCGCGCAACCCTGGCCGTCGACCGCATCGACCGGATGAAACTATGAACGCATCTCTGCATCTCTGGCTGATTCCGCTCTTGCCCTTCGCCGGATTCCTCATCAATGGAATCCTTGGCCGCGGTTTGCCCAAGTGGCTTGTGACCACGGTCGCGCTGCTGGCTCCATTGGCAGCCTTCGGCGTGGTGCTCAACGCGGCTTTGGGCGTCTTCGAGTTTATTCCGGCGGCGAGTTCCCTGCCCTATAACGAGACCTGCCCGCTGCCCTGGATCAACGCCGGCCTGCTGCACATCGACTTCAGCTTTGTCCTCGATCAGCTTTCGCTGGTCATGCTGCTGGTGGTCACCGGCGTCGGCTTTGTGATTCACGTCTACTCGGTCGGCTACATGGGCGACGACAAAGGCTATGCGCGCTACTTCTCGTACCTTAATCTGTTTTTATTTTTCATGACCGTCCTGGTTCTCGCCGGTAATGCGCTGGTGATGTTTATCGGTTGGGAGGGTGTAGGCCTCGCCTCGTACCTGCTCATCGGCTTCTGGTTCCAGAAGAAATCCGCCGCCGACGCGGGCAAGAAGGCCTTCATCGTCAACCGCATCGGCGACTTCGGCTTCCTCATCGGAATGTTTCTGCTCGTCGCCAACTTCGGCACGTTGACTTTCAGCGAAATCGGCGCAAAGCTCAACGCACTTCCCGCATGGCAGGGCGGCGTGCTCACCATCATCGCGCTCTGTCTCATGCTGGGCGCGGCGGGCAAAAGCGCGCAGCTTCCGCTCTACATCTGGCTGCCCGACGCAATGGAAGGCCCCACGCCGGTCTCCGCACTGATTCACGCAGCCACCATGGTCACGGCGGGCGTCTACATGGTCGCCCGCACTCACGTTTTCTTTGACCACTCGCCCTTTGCGCTGAGTGTTGTGGCCACAGTCGGCGCGGCCACGGCTATCTTCGCAGCCACCATCGCCCTCGTGCAAAACGACATCAAGCGCGTGCTGGCCTACTCCACCATCTCGCAGCTTGGCTACATGTTCCTGGGCTGCGGCGTGGCGGCTTATTCGGCGGCCATCTTCAACCTGATGACCCACGCCTTCTTCAAGGCTCTGCTCTTCCTTGCGGCGGGTTCCGTGATTCACGCCATCGGCGGCGAGCAGGACCTGCGCAAGATGGGCGGCCTCAGGAAGAAGCTGCCCGTCACCTTCGCCGTCACCACCGTAGGCGTTCTGGCCATCGCCGGAATCTTTCCCTTCGCCGGATTCTTCTCCAAAGACGCAATTCTCTACGCGGCCTTTTTGCAGGGAACCAGCGGCAAGATTCTCTGGTTTGTCGGCCTTTTGACGGCGCTCTTAACTGCTTTCTATATGTTCCGCCTCTGGTATCTGACCTTCATGGGTAAAACGCGCAGCGAAAATGTCCACCCGCACGAGAGCCCGTGGTCGATGCGCGGACCGCTGGTGATTCTGGCGCTGCTCTCCATCAGCGGCGGCTGGATCGGGATGGAACATTTCGGCGCGTTCCTGGCGCCTTCCGTTGGCCCGCTGCCCACCGAGACCGGCAACACGCGCCTGGAAATTATCCTCAGCATCGTGGCCGTTCTTGTAGCCCTTGAAGGCTGGCTGATCGCCGACAAATACTACCGGCGCAAACCGGCTCGTCCGGCGCAACTGGCCGCCGCCTTGCCGAGCGGTTATCGGCTCCTTGCCAACAAGTATTTTGTCGACGAATTCTACGGCGCCACGGTAGTCAAGCCGCTGCTTGGCGTCTCCAAGTTCTTCCTTGAGTGGGTCGTCGACATCGGCATCCTGGGCGGCGCTGCCTGGCTGCTTGGCGGCATCGCCACTTTCGCAGGAGCGATCCTGCAACGCTGGCAATCGGGCAATCTGCGCTCCTATGCGGCGTGGCTTGCCGCGGGTGCGGCGGCGGTGCTGCTCTTCCTGCTGGTTCCGTGGGCAACGGTGCTGGCCAATCTTCCGGCAATTCACCTTGGCGTGGCGGGGCATTAGAGAATGACAGCGATAAACCAATCGATTCTCACACTAATCCTCTTGATCCCGCTGGCCGGAGCGGTCGTGGTGGCGCTCGTCCCCGATCGCTTCAAACTCCCCAACTGGATTGCATTGCTCACCACGCTGGTCTCCTTCGGCCTCACGCTGCATCTGCCCGCGCACTTCGACAAAACGCAGACAGGTTTTCAGTTCGAGATCAACCGCCTGTGGATTGAAAAGCCCGCGATCTTCTACCACGTCGGCGTGGACGGCCTCAGTCTTTGGCTGGTAGTGCTCGTCGGCCTGCTAGCTCCCATCGGCGTGGTGGCCAGTTGGAACGCCATCCAGTCGCGGCGCAAGCTCTTCTTCGCGCTCTTCTTGCTGCAACAGACGGCCATGTTCGGCGTCTTCCTCTCGCTCGATCTGATGGTCTACTACGGCTTCTGGGAGCTGTCGCTGGTGCCCATGGCTATTCTGATCGCCATGTACGGCCGCAAGGACGGACCCAAGGCTGCGCTCAAGTTCTTCCTCTTCACCTTCATTCCCTCCGCTCCTCTGCTCGTCGCGATTCTCTGGCTCTATGCCAAGACCAACAGCTTCGACTTCACCACGCTGCAAATTCTCATTGCGCACGGGCAATTTCCTGCCAGCGCCTTGTACTGGGTAGCTCTCGCATTTCTCTTCGCCTTTGCCGTCAAAGTGCCGGTCTTCCCGCTGCACGGCTGGGTTGCGGATACCTTCAGTGAAGCTCCCGTCGCTCTCGCCATGGTCGTCGCAGGCAAGCTCGGTCTCTACTCCATGCTGCGCTTTCACATCGGCCTATTTCCGGCTCAAGCGCGAGCTGTTGCTCCGGTTTTGGTCGGACTCGCGGTCGTTGGCATTCTCTACGGCGCTTGTCTCGCATTGGTCCAGCGCGACTTCTGGCGGCTGATGGCCTTTGCCGCACTGAGCCACTTGAGCCTCATCACCCTGGGCATATACGGCCTTACGCTCACCGGCTGGGAGGGCGCGGTTTATCAGATTCTCTCGCACGGCGTGGTAGACGGCGCATTGTTCCTGCTGCTGGGCGTTCTTTACGACCGTTACGCAACCAGCCAGATCAACACCTACGGCGGCCTGGCCGGCAAGCTCCCCCGCACGGCAACATTCTTTGTGATTGCCTCTCTGGCCATGATCGGCCTGCCCATGCTCAACGGCTTCATTGGCGAGTTCATGATTCTGCTCGGCACCTTTACCGGCGTGAGCCGTGGCTGGGCCATCGCCGCCACTCTGGGCGTGATTCTGGGCGCTGCTTACATGCTCTGGTTGATTCAGCGTATCTTCTTCGGCCCGGAGAGCGCATTGGCCACGTCGAAGCCGCCTGAAGATTTGCGCCTGGGTCAACTGGCCGTGGTGTGGCCTCTGGCCGCGCTGATGCTGGTCATGGGAGTGGCGCCGATGCTCTGGCTACCGGCCATTGAGAAGGGCGCGCATCCTCCGCCTATACAAGTTCAAACCACCTACACTACGTCCCAAGGGGAGGGCCAGCGGTGAATCCTGTTCCCGACATCTACCGTATCCTTCCCGAGGTCGTCCTCACGCTGACCGGCGTGCTCGTCATGCTGCTCGACGCGGCAATTCCTCCAAGATGCCCGCGCCGTCCGCTGGGCTGGGTAGCCGCATTCGGGACTACCTTTGCCCTTTGGACCAGTCTCTGGCAGCTTTCCCTGCCCATGGGTACGGGCTTCTCCGGCACTGTGGAAACCAGCGCCTTCACGGTCTTCTTTCACGTGCTCATCTGCGGCCTCGTGCTGGTTGCGCTTTTGCTCTCGCTGGACACCTTGCCCGAAGGCAGCCATCACCAAGGTGAGTTTTACGCGCTGATTGTCTTTGGCGCGGTAGGAATGTGTCTCCTCACTGGCGCAGTCGAGCTACTGCTGGTTTTCATCGCATTGGAAATCTCCTCCATCGCCACCTACATTCTGGCCGGCTACCGCAAGGACACCGCCCGTGGACCTGAAGCAGCCATCAAGTATTTCCTCCTCGGCTCCTTTGCCACCGCCTTCCTGCTTTATGGCGTGGCATTGATCTTCGGCGCCACCGGCACCACGCAGATTTACGAGATCGCCCGCCTCGCGCCCACTGCGCAGAATCACTCATTCATTTTGGCAGGCCTGGGGTTGATGCTGGTGGGCATTCTCTTCAAGGTTTCCGCCGCGCCCTTCCACGTGTGGACGCCGGACGTCTACGAAGGCTCGCCCACACCGGTGGTGGCTCTGATGTCCACCGCGCCCAAGGCCGCAGCCTTCGCGCTGCTGCTGCGCGTGGTCTACGAAATGCTGCCCACGCTGCGCCCCGTATGGCAACCGCTGCTGTGGGTGGTGGCTGTGCTTTCCATGACCGTCGGCAACCTCGCTGCGCTGCGCCAGCAGAATGTGAAGCGCATGCTGGCCTACTC
>JBAVYF010000378.1:0-8433 GCA_049698655.1 Occallatibacter sp.
GATGACACCGGAGCAGCGAACCCCGAGACGCAGCAGTGGCTGGATACAGTCGTTCTGCAATAGTGCATTTGCATGATTTCGAGGGGGAGAGTTGGCCAGAACCAAGTCTGACATTCTGATCACGCAGTCGCTGATTGATCGTCTGGCCGATGTGGAGCAGTGGCCGGAAACTCGCGCTGCATCCATCAGCATGTTTCGCGAGTCGCTCAAGCGGGATGTGGAGTGGTTGTTGAACACCAGGCAGCCCGTCATTCCCGAGCTGGAATCCTATCCCTCCACCGCAGCCTCGGTGTTAAATTTTGGCCTGCCGGACATTCACAGCTTCGATGGCTCCGCGGGCAAGGAGCAAAATGCCCTTACTGCCTCCCTGGAGAAGTGCATCCGGACCTTCGAGCCGAGAATCAATCACCCTCGTGTGTTTCTGGCCCGTTCGGATGTGCTCAGCCGGAGTCTGAGGTTCCATATTGAAGGTCAGGTCTTCTACGAGAACATGGATGAAGAGATCAAATTCGACACCGTGCTGGAGCTGATCAGCGGCGAGTACGAGGTGAAGTAGGGAATGCGCGAGGAAATGCTTGAATACTATGAGCGCGAACTTACCTATCTGCGCCAGATGGGCGGAGAGTTTGCGCGCAAGTATCCAAAGGTTGCGGGGAGGCTTTTGCTCGATCCGGATCGATGCGACGATCCGCACGTGAATCGTCTCCTCGAAGGCTTCGCGTTTCTCGCCGCCCGGGTGCATCGCAGGATCGACGACGACTTTCCCGAGATCAGCGAGGCTCTCACCAAAATCATCCATCCGGGCTATCTCCGTCCCATGCCTTCAATGACTATCGTGGAGTGCCAGCCAGACCCTGCCCAGGGGAAGAAGACGGCGGGCATGCGTATTCCGCGAGGCACGCAACTGGTGACCAAAGCGACGGTCGAGGGACTGCCATGCCGCTTTCTTACTGCCTACGATGTGGATCTCTGGCCATTTTCGGTGGCGGCAGCGGAATGGCGCCAGCCGGAGCGGATGCAGAGGCCGCCCCGCGCGTCCCTGGGAGTACAGGCAGTCGCGGCGGCTCGTTTGCGGCTTCGCTGTCAGAAGGATGTGGTTTTCTCCGGGCTTCCTCTCTCGCGGCTTCGCTTTCATCTGGCGGGAGATGCAAGCGTCGTGTATTCGCTGTATGAGCTTCTCTCCGAAAAGTGCATCGAGATCCAGCTTCGCGATCCGAAGGATGAGAAAAAGCTGATTATCCTGGGGCCGGAGCGACTTCGCATGGTTGGGTTTGACGCCGAGGAAAGTCTCTTGCCCTTTGTGCGACGCTCAATGGATGGGCACCGGCTTCTTCAGGAGTACTTTGCGCTCCCAGAGAAGTTTCTTTTTTTCGATCTCGAAGGCCTGGAGCCATTGGCACAGGCCGGCTTTGGCGAAGAGGCCGAGATCGTCTTCCTGATTTCGAGCTTCGAACGCGCCGAACGGCAACAGGTTCTGGAGCTTGGCGTCACCGAGCGGACATTTCGCCTCGGATGCGCTCCGGCCATCAATCTCTTCGTGCAGAACGCGGAGCCTATACTTCTGAGCCAGACGCGTCATGATTACACTGTCATCCCGGATAACCGCCATTCAACGGAGATGGAGATTTTCACAATTGAAGAGGTGATTGCAACAAATCCACGATTGCGGCAATCGGTCGTGCTGGAACCCTTGCATGCGTACCGCCATCAAACGCGCAGCCGGGAGGATCTCGCATTCTGGGTGGCGACCCGGAACTTGAATGAATTTGGCGAGCAAAAGCCTTCAACGATGACCATCTCCGTGGTTGACCTGACGGGTAATTTCACGGAACCCGAGGCGGACGTACTGATGGTGCGGGCCCTTTGTACAAATTTTGACCTTCCTTCACGCTTTCAGTTCGGAGCCGATGCGGGTGACTTTGAAGCCATCGGGCACGCGGCTGCCAAGACGATTATTGCGTTGCGGCGCCCCACGGCGAGCATTACACCATTCGGAGGGCCGGGGCATTTGTGGCGGCTCATTTCACTGCTTTCTCTGAACTATCTTTCACTCAACGAAGAGGGGCGGACCGCCATGCAGGAGATTCTGCGGCTGCATAACATGTCCGACTCGGTGGCAAGCGAGAACCAGGTTGGATCGTTACTGCGGATGAAGTCTTCCCCCGGTTTTTCCCTGGTTGACTCAGCCTATGGGCTTATTCCCGCGCGGGGAACCCTGGTGGAAATGGAGTTTGACGAGCAGCAGTTCGCAGGCGGCGGATTGTATCTGTTTGCCGCCTTACTGGATCGATTCCTTGCCAGTTATGCTTCAATGAACAGCTTTTCGCAGCTTACCGCGCAAAGCACCTTACGAAAGGAGGCACTAGGAAAATGGCCGCCGAGAGCTGGGACTCAAGCTCTGCTGTAACCGGGCAGACAAGTGGAAACGACGAAGCCCCCGAGTTTCGCAATCTTCGCAAGATGCTAGAAGAAGAGCCGTTTAAGGTGCATTTCTTTCAAGCTGTGCGCATGTTGCAGAAGATGGAGCATGATCGCAAGCCGGTAGGGTATTTTATTACTCCCCAGGGAGAGACGATCCGGTTTTCGTCGCGCACTTCGCTTGCGTTTCCACCCAGCGAGATTTACGATTTGCGGCGCATGGAGAACGGCCAGATGAGCATGACGGTGGAGTTCATGGGGCTTTGCGCCGCAATCTCCGTCATGCCGGCGACTTATACGGAGTTCCTGATTGAGCGAACCCGGCAGAAGGATCATGCCATGGAAGATTTTCTCAATATCTTCAACCATCGCATGATTTCATTCTTCTACAGAGGCTGGGAAAAGTATCGCTTCTTCATCGAATACGAAAAAACAAGGGAGGACCAGGTTTCCGCGCGTTTGCTCGATCTGCTGGGTCTTGGAACGGAGAACTTGCGCAGTCGAGGCGGAATTCCGGACGACGCGTATCTGAACTACGTGGCTCTATTGGCGCGACATGTGCGTACAGCAGCGTCATTGCAGCAGATTCTCGAAGACTACTTTGACGTGAAGGTGCATATCCAGCAGTTTGCCGGCGCATGGCGGAAGCTGGATATTGCGAATCAAACCTGTTTCACGGGATTCGGCGGGGCGAGCGAGCGCCTCGGCGTGGGGGTCGTGGCCGGGGACGAAGTTTGGGATCATCATGGACGAATCCGCATTTCGCTCGGTCCGATGCGCTTTCAGCAATATCTGAAGTTCTTGCCTGGTCAGGATGCATATCACGAGCTTGTAGCCTGGTTGAAGTTTTACTCGAATGGGAGTTATGAGACGGAAGTGCAGTTGGTCTTGTCGCGAGAAGACGCACCTGCCTGCGAGTTGGGGTCGGACGGCGAAACGCGCCCGCAACTAGGGATGGTCAGTTGGTTAAAAACCAAGCCGCTGGGGCGAGATCCCGCCGATGCGACTTATCTGGTGCAGTGATAAACTCTTGACACCAAGGACAAGGAAGGCTATGAGCACAAATCTGAAAGCACTCATCGACAAGTTGAACGATTCGACGCGGCGCGCGCTTGAAGCAGCGGCCGGTTTGTGCGTCGCGCGGACGCACTATGACATCGAGATTGAACACTATCTCTTGAAAGTGCTCGATGGCGCCGACAACGACGTAGCCTCGATCCTTAAGCACTTTGGGGTTGACCGCTCCCGATTGACCAAGGAGCTTGAGCGCAGCCTGGATTCTCTGAAGAGCGGTAATGCGCGCTCGCCTGCATTCAGCCCTGCCGTGGTCAAGATGCTCTCCGAAGCGTGGACGGTTGCCAGCATCGATTTTAACGCGGGGAATATCCGCACAGGATTCACCCTGCTTGCGCTGCTGGGCAACGATGAGCTTTCGCGGATGGTGAAGGATATTAGTAAAGAGCTTCAACTTATCAATGCGGATGGCTTGCGCAGCAGCTTCTACGACATTGTGGCTAAGTCATCCGAGGCGCAGACGAGCCTGGGCTCGGCGGTTGAAGGCGGCGCCGGGCGTGCCGAAGGCGGCGAAGCGGGCGCGCCTTCCCTGTCCGGCGGCAAGACGCCGCATCTTGATCAATACACCGTGAACCTGACCGCGAACGCCAAGGCTGGCAAGATTGACCCGGTGCTAGGCCGCGACCAGGAGGTGCGTCAGATGATCGATATTCTGATGCGGCGTCGTCAGAACAATCCGATTTTGACCGGCGAAGCTGGCGTCGGCAAGACGGCGGTGGTCGAGGGCTTTGCCAATCGCGTGGTCAACGGCGATGTGCCGCCGGTCTTGCAGGAGGTTCAAATCCACAGCCTCGATCTGGCCCTCTTGCAGGCGGGCGCGGGAGTCAAGGGAGAGTTTGAAAACCGCTTGAAGGGATTGATCAACGAGGTGAAGTCGTCGGCC
Source organism: Occallatibacter sp. (assembly GCA_049698655.1). Lineage (GTDB taxonomy): Bacteria > Acidobacteriota > Terriglobia > Terriglobales > Acidobacteriaceae > Telmatobacter. The sequence continues at coordinate 4,376 of JBAVYF010000378.1, forward strand.
GGAAAGATCATTCTCTTCATCGACGAAGCGCACACCATGATTGGCGCGGGCGGGCAGGCCGGACAGGGCGATGCGGCCAATCTGCTCAAGCCTGCGCTGGCCCGCGGAGAACTCCGCACCATCGCCGCAACTACCTGGTCGGAGTACAAGAAATACTTTGAGAAAGACCCCGCTCTGGCTAGAAGGTTTCAGGTTGTAAAGGTTGAAGAGCCGACGGAAGAGGTTGCCTGCACCATGCTTCGCGGCATCAAAGCGACGCTTGAGAAACACCACAACCTGCGAATCCTCGATGAAGCAGTTACAGCGACAGTTAAATTGTCGCATCGCTATATTGCGGGCCGCCAACTGCCGGACAAGGCAGTGAGCGTATTGGATACGGCCTGCGCGCGCCTCGCACTGGGGCAAAACTCGACTCCCCCTCGCCTGGAGGATATCCTGCGCCGGATCGACGCGCTTGAGGTGCAGCAACGCGTGCTGGAACGCGAAACGAAAATAGGAGCCAACCACGCAGAGAGATTGACCGAGATAGAGACCCAGCTCGCCGCCGCAAAAAAGGAACGGGATATTCTCAAGGTGCAATGGGAAAAGGAGAAGTCTCTGATAGAAAAGATTCGCGGCCTGCAGGAAGGCCTGGAGTCGCCTGAGAAGAAGGGTTCCAAGGCGTCGGCAAAACAGAGCGGTGTTCTGGCTTCACTCGCCCAGCTTGAAGCAGAGCTTATTGCGCTGCAAGGCGAGCAAGGCATGATGCGCGTCTCCGTGGATGCGCAGATTGTCGGCGAGGTGATCTCCGCATGGACGGGAATCCCTCTCGGCAAGATGGTTCGCAATGAGATCGAGACAGTGCTCGCGCTCGATGAACATTTGAAGAAGCGGGTGATCGGGCAGGACCATGCGCTCTACACGATCGCGCAGAGGATTCTTACCTCGCGAGCCAACCTGGATGATCCGGTGAAGCCCGTAGGGGTCTTTCTCCTGATTGGACCGAGCGGAGTGGGAAAGACCGAAACAGCCATCGCGCTCTCCGACGTTCTGTACGGCGGTGAGCGCAATATGATCACCATCAATATGTCCGAATTTCAGGAAGCCCATACGGTTTCAACCTTGAAGGGCTCGCCCCCGGGCTATGTCGGCTATGGTGAAGGCGGCGTGCTGACCGAGGCAGTCAGGCGCAGGCCCTATTCGGTTGTGCTGCTGGACGAAGTAGAGAAGGCGCACCCCGACGTGCTTGAGCTTTTCTTCCAGGTCTTTGACAAAGGCAGAATGGAAGATGGGGAAGGCCGCGAGATCGACTTTCGGAACACGATTATTCTGCTGACCAGCAACGCGGCGACGGATACGTTCATGAAGCTTTGCGCCGATCCGGAAACAATGCCCGACAGCGAGTCTATGCTCAAGTCTCTCAAGCCGGAGTTGAACAAGATATTCAAGCCGGCATTTCTTGGCAGGCTGTTGATCGTGCCTTACTTCCCGGTGCGGGATGAAGCCCTCAAGCAGATCATACGGTTGAAGCTCGGGAAAATTCAACGGCGCCTGATGGAATCGCATAAGATCGCGCTTGACTATGACGATGTACTTTTGAACGAAGTGGCTACGCGCTGCACCGAAGTCGAGAGCGGAGCCAGGAACGTCGATAACATCTTGTCGAACACCATGCTGCCCGACCTGTCGCGCCAGATTCTGTCGCGGATTGCCGAAGGGGTCGCCGCGGACAAGGTGAGCGTCTCAGTCAAGGACGGCGCGCTGACTTACGCATGGGGCGTTACACCTTAGCGCGGACAGCGTTTTCTTTGGGCGTATAACTGGTCATCTTCCGGGAAATTGAAGCAAAGAACAGGCAGGATAGGCATGGGAAGTTGGAAACAGACAGACCGGCTGATGCAGTTTTCAAGTTCTTTGGGTAAGGACGTGCTGCTGATTGAGTCACTGGATGGTGCGGAAGGAATTTCGCGCCTTTTTGAGTATCATGTCGAACTGCTCGCAGGAGCAGACGCCAAGATTGACCCAAAGTCGATTATCGGTTCCAAGGTCACGGTTGCAATCAGCCTGAACGATGCCCAGGGATCGAGGTGGATCAACGGCATTGTCGCCTCGTTTGAGCAGTGCGCCGGCGATTCGGAGTTCAATGTTTACCGGGCGCGGATTGTGCCCTCGATGTGGCAACTTACGTTGAGCTCCAACTGCCGCGTCTTCCAGAAAAAGACAGTTCTGGAAATTGCGAAGGCAGTCATTGGCGAGTATGGATTGTCCGTGTCGGATCAGACCAGCAACTCCGATCAGTATAAGAAGCTTGAATACTGCACACAGTACTCCGAGTCGGATTTCCATTTTGTCTCGCGCATCCTGGAAGAGAGCGGCATTTTTTACTGGTTTGAGCATTCGGACCAGGACAACAAGATCGTATTGGGGGACAGCCGGAATGCATATCAGGACTGCCCCTTGTCGGCTTCCGTCCCTTATGCCCTGCATCAAATCGGAGCTGAAGGAGCTTATGGAGCATGGGTTTCTGAGTTTACCTCGACAGCAACCATGGTCTCAGGCAAACATTCGACGGCGGACTATAACTTCCGTACCTACGCTCGCGTTGATGTGCCGGAAAAGAATAGTTCCAGTCAATTCGGCAAGAACGCCTTTGACCAATATCTCTATCCCGCAGGCGAGGAAGGCTACTTAAAAGACTCCGATACGCAATCGAGCACGGATTTTGAGACCTTGTTCCTCGCTGCCGGCGCACTTGCCGTCGATGCTGTGGCGGAGATCTATCGCGGCAGCTCCAATGCGCGTTCCTTGTGCGCGGGTTATACCTTTAGCCTCACCGGCAATCCCCGCAGTGCGTGGAATCGGAAATATCTGCTGACCGCGGTTACCCAGCATGCAAACCAGGTTCCGTCCTATCGGCCTGGCGACACTTGGCAAGGATCCGGGTACAGCAATCGATTCACGGCGGTTTCTTCGGATGTCGTCTTCAAACCCGCGCAGACGATGGCAAAGCCAAGGATTTACGGCCCGCAGACTGCGGTTGTGGTTGCGCCCAGCGGGGATGAGATGTACATCGATAAGTTCGGGCGCGTAAACATTCAGTTCTTCTGGGATAAGTTGAGGCATCCGAGAACAGTCGACAACACCTGGGTGCGGGTTGCGCAGCATTGGGCCGGGAACGGATGGGGAACGTATTTCTGGCCGCGATTGAACGACGAGGTTGTGGTTCAGTTTCTCAATGGGGATCCCGATAACCCGGTGATTACGGGTTCTGTGTATAACGGCGTGAATGTGCCCAAGTATGCCCTGCCTGACAATAGCACCCGCTCCGGCATACTGACGCGGAGCAGCAAGGGCGGTACAGCCCAGAATGCGAACGAGTTGCGCTTCGAAGACAAAGCGGGAAGTGAACAGATATTCCTCAACGCCGAGAAGGACATGGACCACCGGACCGAGCACGACCATCGCCGCTTCGTGGGTAACAACGACTCGCTGATTGTGCAGACTAACCAGAGCGAGCAGATTGGTTCGAACTACCACCGGCAGATCAAGTCGAATTCGGTGGAGCAGATCGGTGGGAATTCGGACCTTGCCATTAGCGGCAATCAAACGGAGCAGGTGGGAGGAAATCATTCCCTCAATGTAAGTTCCAACCAAAGCATACAAGTGGGTTCGGCTTATTCCATGGTTGCCAACAATACGGTCTATATCAATGGGGGCATGAGTGTGGTGATTGAAGCAGGGATGGAGCTTTGCCTGCAAGCCTCCGGAGGCTTCATCACGATTGGACCGAGCGGCATTGCCATCTCAGGCACCATGGTGCTGATCAATAGCGGCGGAGCTCCCGTATCGGGAACCCCAGGGACAATATCCTCTCCCGCAACGCCTTCCGCTCCCGACACGGCGGACGATAGCACCAAGGGAGGAAAGATGTAGTGCGAAGCGTTCAGGTTCTCAACGGAGAGTATGGGTATGAGGAGCGGGTGTCAAAAATGGTTCCAAGCCGGGCAATCGGGGGTTCTGATCGCGTGGCCGGGCAAGCAAAGTGGAAATCCAGGATAATCCGCGTCCAAGGAGCAGCT
>JBAVYF010000379.1:0-3195 GCA_049698655.1 Occallatibacter sp.
CAGCGGAGTCGAAGGATCTGCGTCTTGAATTAATCGTGAAATGGGTGGGAAACCACGAAATCAACCCTACAGAAACTGTGAAAATGATTTATCCCCGGAGCCGCGTTTACCAACCCACCTGCCACATCCGCTCAAGGATGTCCGCGCTGTAGTGATCCATGCGCTCGGGCCGTCGCTTCAGCGGAGCCGGCAAAATCGCGGCCAGCCGCGCCGCCTGCTCCCGCCCAACACTCCGGGCCGCGACTCCGTAGTGGGACCGGCACGCCGCATCCGCGCCATAAATACCCGGTCCCCATTCCACCACGTTCAGGTAGAGCTCCAGAATGCGCTGCTTGCCCAACACAACTTCCGCCACCGGCACCAGCGTCGCCTCCGCGCCCTTGCGGACGATAGACCGGCTCGTTCCGAAGAACAGGTTTTTTACCAGTTGCTGCGTAATCGTCGAAGCTCCCCTCGTCCGCCCGCCTTCCATATCGTCTTCCGCGTCGATTTGGATCGCGTGCCAATCGAACCCATGGTGCTCGTAAAATCGCGCGTCCTCCGCGGAGATTACAGCGTGCTGCAAGTTCGGCGATATCTGGCTCAGCGGAATGAATTTGTAGTGTTCGCGATACGGCTTGTGGTGCATCCACGCCTGCAATCGCCGCTCCATGTGGACTGCGGTTGTCGGCGGGTCAATCCACCGCGCGGCCACCAGCAGCAGTGCGGCAGCCAGCCAAAGAAGCGCCACCGCAACCGCAAACCATCGAACAAACAATCGCAGGAGCCTCTTCCGAGGCGGGTCCGTTGGGAATGTGCAGTTTACTGTATCCACACTTCAGAATAATCGCCCGAGCTCAGTTTCATGATCTGGTTCTTGAAAGGGCACGACTTCAGTCGTGCCGAAAGGGCCAACAAAATCAACTGGGCTTTAGCCCCTGAGGGATATTCCCACACGTCAGGCAACCGGTTCTCGCCTTGCACCGCATCTGCGTTAAAAACCCTGGAATCGCGTTTCAAAAAGAAGAACCAGCCCCATGGGGGCGGAACGAATCCTCGCGGCCAGTGCGCAAATCGCATTACGGCGAGATGTGACTGGTATCACCGACGGCGGCCATCTCCGATCCGATACTACGACAATCTGCTCAGGAGATCTGCCCATGAATAGTTTCCGCGCGTGTTTGTTCAGTGCTGCCCTGCTCGTTTTTCTAGTTTTGGCTGCTGCCGTCCAACCTGCCGTTGCTCAGGCGGCTCATGGCAAGCAGAAGCACCATCAGGCGATTCCAGCCGGGAAAACCTGTTCTGACTGCCACAAGATGACGTATGCCCAATGGAAAGGCAGCCTGCATGGCGCTAACGGTGTCGAATGTACCGTGTGCCATGGCGAGATCACAGCACAGAGCGTCGCGGCCACGCCGGCGTTAAGCGTATGCGACACCTGCCACACCGAGCAGGTGGCGCAACTGAACTCTGATCCATTCAAGCACGGAAAGACGTGTGTGACTTGTCATTCACCACACACCTTCAAGGGGCACCCGAAGCCGGCCCCGGCAGGCAACTGAGAGCAATTTCCAGGCGTCGCTTTCTCGAACTGCCGGCCGCCGCATCCGCGCTCAACGCCCTGGGATTGCGTATAAAAACGAAGAACCAGCCCCGTAGGGGCGGAACGAATCCTCGCGCCCGCGCCGCCCCCACCCCTCCATGAACGAAAAGCAATCCTGCAAAAACCGGAATCCCGGCGAAAGGGCGTTCACCGGTAGCGACTTGCGCGGAATCGACCCTGCCAGACCCAGCTGTTGACGTGAGGTGTATTCTGAGCGTGACAATCGTACAAATCAATCAACTACCGTAGCTGATTCGAAAATGACCACATGACCGCGTTCAACGAATTTCTCGACCGCCAGAATCTCGACCGCGCGTGGCGCTGGGTTCGGAGCAATCCAGAGGCCATGTACAAGCGTTATTGCGGGGAACTATATTCCCGATTTGCCCTCGCTGACGACCTGCTGATCGACGAACTCCGGCAGCGGTTGCTACGAGGATTTTACGAACCAGATCATTCCTGCAAGCTCTTGATGCCAAAGAAATCAGGAATTCTTCGGCCGTATTCCATCCTGACGGTTCAAGACCAGATTGTGTACCAGGCGCTCGTCAATGTAGTGGCGGAGCGGCTGGGGCCACGAATCCGAAACCGGTATCTGCGGCAGACCTTCGGCCATATTTACGCTGGCAAAACGAGCCAGTGGTTCTATAAGAAGTGGGCCGATGGGTACGCCGCATTTAACAAGTCGGCGCGGGATGCATTTAGCCGAGGGCTCATATACAGTGCCAGCTTCGACCTCACGGCTTTCTATGATAGTGTGGACCACGGCGTGCTGTGTCATTTCCTCGCTAAGCTCGGCTGCGAGAAGAACTTCTGCGATTTTCTGCGTAACTGTCTGAGTAAGTGGACGGCGAATGATCGCCGGATCTACCAATTTCACGGCATTCCGCAAGGCCCTCTCAGCTCCGGTCTCTTGTCGGAAGTCGTTCTGCAACATTTCGATCAGTACTACGGTGCGAAGTCGGATTTGGTTTATCTGCGCTACGTCGACGACATTCGCCTTTTTGCCAAACGCGAAGTGGATTTGCGCCGCATGCTCGTCCGACTAGATCGCCTAAGCAAGGATGTCGGGCTGTTCCCGCAAGCGTCAAAGATCGACATCCATCGAGTCACCGACATCAACGAAGAACTGAAGTCAATTAGCAACCCCACTGAGGCCGCAGTGCGAGGAGCAGTTATCGACCAGGTGAAGTTGGCAAACCGGCTAATTAAACTTAGTCCGCGGCTCACTCCAGTTGTGAAGATTGAGAATGAAACTCGCTTTAAGTATCTTCTCGCTCACGCCGCCCCGAGCGCTCGACTAAATGGCAGGATGCTCACGATTAGCCTGACTCGGCCCGATCTTGTGCCCGCGATTGCACGGTATTTCACACGCTATAGGCTTCTTCCTCGCCGAGTGTCCCAGGAACTCGCTCTACGCGTCGGCAGGAATGAGCTCTATGAGAATGTCACTGCGGCGTGGCTCAGCGTCCTTCAGGGAAGAATCAGACAGGCCGAGACAGCCCCATTGAACAAATCTCTTAAGCGACTTTGGGGCCCGCGGTCCCTCGGGACAGAACTGAAGGGGATGATCGGTGCGCATTTGATTCGGGAGGGGATGCTAACGTTTAATC
>JBAVYF010000380.1:0-2396 GCA_049698655.1 Occallatibacter sp.
GGTCGTAGCTGCGCAACAGGCGCGCGGTGCGGGCCACCACATGGCAGAGCAACTCGTCGCAGGCATCCGGGCCGAGGCGCAGGTTCCAGTGGCCGAAGTCGTCGATGTCAAAGAGAATCAGGCAGAGCGAACTCTTCATGCGCTGCACGCGGTCGGTTTCGCGAAAGAGCATGGAGAGCATGGTTTCGCGGTTGTAGACGCCGGTCAGCCGGTCCATCTGGGAGTTGAGCGCGGCGGCTTCGCGCAGCATTTCCAGCTCGCGCGAGCGGCGATGGTTGCGCAGCACAGCTTCCAGACGGAGCCGCAGGAAAGCTGGGCCAGTGGAGCGCGGTACCAGATCGTCGATAACCTCCTCGGACAGACGGTCAATCCACTCCTGGGTGACAGTGTCCGAAATCAGGACAATCGGGAAGCGGCGGCCGGCCGACTCAGCGCGCGCGGCGGCCAGCAACTGGCCGATGCTCATGGAAGGTTCAATGCCCGGTAGGTTGACGCCGGACAGGTTGACGTCAATCAGGGCCAGAGTGGGCGCATGGGCCGCGGTCAGCGCGGGCAGAGCGGCCTCGGCGGAGAGGAAGATTTCCACGCGCGCTCCTTCGGCGGCAAGCAGGGGTTCAACGGCAGCGAGCAGTGCGGGATCGGGCGATGCGAGCAGAAATAGGGGAGAGGAGTTGGCGAGCATCCTGACAACCTCGATAGTGGACGCATCGGCGAAGATTAGAAAATATTTAGAGAGCGGGGAAAGATTCCTGGGTGTCTTCAATGACTATTGGGCGGGAATGTGGATGCCGAAGGTACTGCGGCTGGCGTTCTCGCAAGCTGCTGCCAACACCCACCCCTCCACGACCTGCAACTGGTCCTTTCGAACCTCAGCAACAATTCGAGGAGGCTTTCGGGCTATCTGTGGCAAAAAGCAAAACCGGAAGCGATGGAGCGCTTCCGGTCTCGGTCGAGTTCCAGTCTGCTTCGGGATCAGGCAAGGAGGCGACGGCGTCCCACGAAGGCGATGCTGAGCACGAGCCCAAGGATGAGCAGGCTCAAGGTGCTCGGTTCGGGAATAGAGGACACGGAGATGTCGTCAAGCGCTATGTACGCTGGGTTATCCGCGAAGTCAAATTGAATGGTGTCCGAGCCGGTGCCCGTTACCGAATACGTGTAGAGAATGTACGCCCCGCCGCTATTGGGATCTGTCAGAGAGAGAAGCTGGGTGCCGTCCCAGTAAGCTGAAAAATCCGAGGAGCCATCGCCGACACTGGCGAGGTAGAAAGCAAAGGTATAGTTCGTTCCAACGCTCGTTGAAAGCGTCTGAGAAAGGGTGGCGTCCGAGCCGACCGGTCCCAAAACAGCATAGTAGTTGCCGGAATTGGGACCAGTGTAATCATAGTAGGCGCCGCTGGTGACAAAGGTGGACCCAAAGTTGCCGCCCGTCGTCCATCCGGTAAAATCACTAGTCTCGAAACCGCAATTTGTAACCAGGTTGCCTGCCACGGAGCCGCAGGGGCTGAAAGAGCCAGCTCTCAGGGGCAGTGCCATCAGGGCGAATGCGCAAACCAAAACCAGCAGCTTAAGAACCTTCATGGAGTCATCTCTTTTCTTACGTAGATTACGTTCCACAGTGCATGGTAAAAGGCGCAAAAATCATATCATCGGAAAACAGCGGTCCGCAAGAGAAATTTTCGAGGAACCACAGGAGCCACGTTTGCGGCCCCGCGCGGAGAGGTGCAGGTGCATGGGAAAGTTGCGCTCTAATCGACGAAGTCGACCTGCGGCGCGATGGGGATGATGCCGCGCTCGTGGCCCATGTCGAGCAGTTTGCGGATGGCCTCGCGGCCGTCGGCGCCGTAGTCCAGGGTGCGCTCGTTGACGTACATGCTGACAAAGCGGCTGGCCATGCGGACATCGAGGTCGCGGGCAAACTGCATGGCATATTCCAGCGCCTGTTCGCGGTGGTCCAGGGCGTGCTGGATGCTGTCGCGCAGAGCCCTGGAGATGATCTTGTGCTTATCAGCGCCCAGTGAGCGGCGGATGGCGTTTCCGCCCAGGGGCAGCACCAGGCCGGTGGTCTCGCGCCACCAGACGCCCAGGTCGAGAACCTTGTAGAGCCCACTGGTGGAATAGGTGAGCTGGCCTTCGTGGATGATGAGCCCGGCGTCGTAGGTTCCGGCCAGGATCGCCGGGATGATCTGGTCGAAGGGCACGGTTTCGGTTTTGATTTCCGGGTTGAAGATTTTGAGGGCAAGATAGGCGGTGGTGAGGGTGCCGGGGACGGCGATTTTGACGCGGTGCAGGTCCTCGAGCGCCAGCGGTTTGTTGGAGACGATCATGGGGCCATAGCCCTCGCCCACGCTGCCGCCGCAGCCCATCAGCGTGTAGTTCTGCTGCAGGTAAGGGTAGGC
>JBAVYF010000381.1:0-11224 GCA_049698655.1 Occallatibacter sp.
CCCCAACAGAATCGAGCAGACGCCGATGTTTGAAGTCACCGTGGAGGCCGGTTTCTCCTCCGGACACTACCTCCGCAACTACAAGGGCAAGTGCGAGAACCCGCACGGCCACAACTACAAGGTCCGCGTGACCCTGGCCGGGGCGGAGCTGGACCACGCCGGCCTGCTGTTGGACTTCAAGCTGCTCAAGAATCTGCTGCGCCCGGTCGTCGAGCGTATCGACCACCAGATGCTCAACGACCTTGAGCCCTTCACCGAGCTGAACCCATCGGCCGAGAACCTGGCCAAATACTTTTACGACCAGACCAGCCAGCAGCTCGCCATCCTGACCCAGGGCCGTGTCCGCGTCAAGCATGTGACCATCTGGGAGACGGACACCTGCACGGCTACTTACTACGAGTAGGCGTTGGTCAGCGGTTTTCCTGCAGTCGCAGCCGTTCAGTTCATCTGGCTGGACTTCGACTTGAGGTATTTGTCGAAGGGAATCTCAAAATAAAACAGTTCCTCGCCATTCGCGTAGCGCAACATGCGCAGATGCAGCCGGGCGCCTACAAGCGGATGGTCGAGCCCGGAGACATCGTAAAACAGGAAGCCGGCGCGCGTGGTGTGCGGCTCGACCATCAGCGCGCGGTACTCGAAGGTATCGAAGTCCGCTTCGATCTCCCGGTTGCTGGCCTTGGGCTTCAGCTTGATGTCGGGCAGCGGGGTGGGCAGCGGAATCTTGCCGCCCTCGCGCTCCTTGCGCGTCATCAGCCGCTCCACGTCCTCCGGCCCGGCAACCTGGATCTTGTCGCCGGCCGCGGTAAGGAAGAGAATCCGCGCCTCGCTCAGGCTGATTGGCTGGTTGCCGTTGTTCGTAACGATGAGCCGAATGGGCAACACGCCGTGGCTGAGATAATCAACGCGGAAGATGGCCTCCTTCTCGCGCGTATCGTAGGGTTCGGCGGCAATGGCCACCTTCTCGTTCTCGTGCGTCTCGACCGCTGCAAACGACGTGGCCGGCTGCACCGGAGGCGGAGTGTGCTTGCTGCCCACGGCCGGCAGAGCCAGCCAAAGCAGCAACGGCGGAATGGCCCGCAGAGTCCTCATCGTGTTCGACTGTATCATTTGAGAATCAGCCTAGGTATAGGGTATCCCGGTTTCGCATGATTCTGCTCCTCTACAATCTCGCCTTGTTTGTGGTCCTGATCGCTGGAGCGCCCTGGTGGTTCTTCCGCATGGCCACTACGCAAAAGTACCGCGAAGGCCTGCTGGAGCGTCTGGGACTCGTCTCATCCCGGTTCCGCAAGCCGTCGGCTGGATTGGGCCGTAAGCGCCCGGTCATCTGGGTCCACGCTGTCTCGGTCGGCGAAGTGCTGGCCGTCAGCCGCCTGGTCAAGACGTTGGACGCCGAGCTTCCCGATTACTTTGTCGCCGTCTCCACCACCACCCGTACCGGCCAGATGCTGGCCCGCGAGCGCTTCGGCGCGGAGCGGGTCTTCTATTGCCCGCTCGACCTGCCCTGGGCGGTTCGCAACTGGTTGAACGCCCTCCAACCCCGGCTGTTCATCCTGGCCGAAACTGAGTTCTGGCCCAATCTGCTCAGCGGCTGTTTCCGCCGGAAAATCCCCGTGGCCGTCGTCAATGCCCGCGTCTCCGACCGCTCCTGGCCTCGCTACCGGAGTCTGCATGGGCTGTGGAAGCCCTTTCTCTGCCGGCTCAGCCGCGTGCTGGCGCAGAGCCAGACCGATGCCGACCGGCTCAAGGCCATCGGATGCCTGTCAGAGCGGGTCTCAGTCGCCAGCAACTTGAAGTTCGACGTGCACGCCGCCGAGGAAGCCGACGCAACCCGCCTGCTCAAGGCCCTTGCCTTCAATCTGCGCCTTATCGTCGCCGGCAGCACACTCGAAGGCGAGGAAGCCGCGCTGCTCGAAGCCTGGCCCCGACTGCTTGAAGCCGATCCGCAACTGGCGATGGTCCTCGCCCCCCGCCATCCGGAGCGGTTCGCCGCAGTGGCCGCGTTGCTCGACAACTCCGGCGTACCCTGGGTGCGGCGCTCGGATTGGCGCTCGAATCCGGAGGGGTCGCTCCATCCGCTGCTCCCCGGCAGTATCGTTCTCCTCGACACCATCGGCGAACTGGCCTCGGTCTACTCGCTGGCTTCGGTCGCCTTCGTCGGCGGCAGCCTCATTCCCGCTGGCGGTCACAACCCGCTTGAGCCGGCGCAGTTCGGTGTTCCCATCGTGATGGGTCCCCACTATGCCAACTTCCGCGCCATCACCGAAGACCTGCTCGCTCATGACGCCATCTGCATCATGGAGAAAGAGATGCTCGCGAAAGTTCTCGTAGACTTGCTGTGCGATCGGACCGAAGCCAAAGCCATGGGCGACCGGGCCCGTCATGTCTTTAACCAGCAGGCCGGAGCGACCAACCGCTGCGTGGAGGCGCTCAAGCTGTTGCTTCCAGCGCAGAATGAAACGGAGCAGCCAGCATGAGTCAGCACTTCTCCGCTCGCCGTTTGCTGGTACCGCTGATTCCCCTCTACCGGTTGGCGCTGGCTCTCCGCGAGTTCCGGCTGCGCTCCGGGCTTGAGCCGGTCCGCCGACTGCGGTTTCCCGTCTTCAGCATCGGCAATCTCACCACCGGCGGCTCGGGCAAGACGCCGCTCACCATCACGCTGGCCAAGGCACTCACCCAACGCGGCCTGCGCGTGGACGTGCTCTCCAGAGGCTACCGCCGCCAGAGCCAACTCCCCGCCCAGGTCAACCCGGACGGGACCGTCGAGGAGTTCGGCGATGAGCCGCTGCTGATTGCGCGAGAAACCGGCCTTCCGGTCTACGTGTCTCCCCAGCGCTACAATGCCGGCCAGCTGGCCGAGGCCGAAGCGCTGCCGGATGGCGATGAGCTGGGTGCCCCATCCTTGCGCGTTCTTTGCGCAAGGGTGGGAAACCAAAAACCTCAACAGCTTTTTGTTCAAGAAGAGAATCGTCCTCCCGTCGTACACCTGCTAGACGACGGCTTCCAGCATCGCCAACTGGCCCGCGCCGTCGACATTCTGCTCCTCAATCGCCGCGACTGGCACGACACTCTGCTACCGGCAGGTAATCTGCGCGAGCCGCTCCGTGCCGTACGCCGGGCCAGCGTCATCGCCATTCCGGCCAACGAGCCGGAACTGGAAGCCGAACTGCGGACATGGGGCTGGCAAGGCCCGGTTTGGCGCCTTCGCCGCACGATGAAACCTCCCACCGTCAGCGGCCCCGTAGCCGCCTTCTGCGGCATCGCCCGCCCGGAGCAGTTTTTCGCCGGTCTTGAATCCGCCGGTCTGCGCCTCGCTCTCCGCGTCGCCTTCCCTGACCACCACCGTTACACCGCGCGCGACCTCGACCGCCTTGTCGCCGCCGCCCGCGCCGCCAGCGCAACGGCGCTCGTCACCACCGAAAAGGATTTGGTCAGGCTCAGCGGGCTTACTTCCGGCTTTTCTAAATCGCTGCCGATCAAGACCGCGCGCCTGCGCGTCGAGATAGAGAACCAGGCCGTCGCCATCGACTGGCTGATGGAACGGCTGACGCCAGCCTCATCTCACCCGCCCCTGTGAGAAAATCAGAGCTTGCAGACGCAGCCCAACTTTCGCTTGCTTGTGGTCCGGCTCGGCGCCATGGGCGACATTCTGCACGCCCTGCCGGCGGTGACGGCGCTGCGCCAGGCCCATCCCTCATGGGTCATCGACTGGGTCGTCGAGCCGCGCTGGCAGGCGCTGCTGGCCGCCGAAGGCAGCACCGTGCGGCAATCCGCCAGGAGCTCCGCGCAGCCGGTCGTAGACCACCTTCATCTCGCCCCTACCAGGCAGTGGCGCAAAGCCCCATTCAGCCTCCAAACCATCCATGAAATCAAGACTTTACGGGCTGCGCTGAAGGCCGGCGAGTACGACGCCGTCATCGACCTGCAAGGGGCCATCCGCTCGGCGGTGGTGGCGCGCCTCGCAGGTTGCCGCCGTCTGATCGGCGAAGCCGAACCGCGTGAGCAGGAGGCGCGCTGGCTTTTTTCTGAGCGCGTGACCACGCGGGGTACGCACGTCATCGAGCAGGATGTCGAACTGGCTTCGGCCATCGCTGGAGAGGTACTCACCCCTGTCGCGCCCTGGCTGCCCATTGACCCGGCCGCCGAGACCTGGGCCGACAAAATCCTGCCTCCAGCTGCCGGCCAACCCGCCGTGCTCATCAACCCCGGCGCGGGCTGGGGCGCCAAGCGCTGGCCGGTGGAGCGCTATGCCGCTGTCGCCCAAGGACTTATCGAACGCGGCTGCCGCGTTCTGGTCAATGCTGGTCCCGGCGAGGAGCCGCTGGCTGAGATCATCGCAAGCCAAACCGGCGGCGCGGCTACTCCTCTTGCCTGTACGCTGCCCCAACTCATCGCCATCACCCGTCGCATTGCCCTGGCCGTCGCCGGCGACACTGGCCCGCTCCACCTGGCCTGCGCTCTCGGACGGCCGGTGGTGGGCGTCTATGGTCCCACCGACCCCAGCCGCAACGGCCCCTTCGGCACACGGTTCATTGTGTTGCGCAGCCCTGAAAGCCGCCGCGACCACACACGTTACGAAGCGCCGGAGGCGGGACTGCTGACCATCCAGCCCGGCGACGTGCTGCGTGCCGCAGATGCCTTGCTTTATCCTGAGACAGCTCCCAAAGCCGGCCTATGACCCAGCCTTCGTCTACACAACTCGACTGGATCGCCCGCTGGCAGCGCATTGCTCGGCGCATCCGCGTGCCACTGGGCTTTCTCACTGCGGCGCTCTATCTTTTCGAACTGATCCGGCGCGCCCCTCAGCCGGCCGCCGTGGCCGGGAGCCTGGCGCTGGTTTTGCCCGGCCTATGGCTCCGCGCCTACGCCTCCGGCTACGTGAAAAAGAACCGCGAGCTGACGGTCACCGGTCCTTATGCCCACACCCGCAACCCGCTTTATCTCGGCTCTATGCTGATGGCCGCCGGCTTTGCCCTGGCGCTGCTTAGTTGGCCGGTTGCCGTGGCTCTAGCACTAGTCTTTGCAGCCATTTACGTGCCTGTGATCGCCTCCGAGGAGCGCTTTCTGCGCGCTACATTCCCCGGCTTCGACGAATATTGCCAACAAGTACCGCGGCTGATTCCCCGGCTCACCCCGGCGAGCCATCCCGGAGCCGGAACGGGAAGTTTCTCTCTGTCGCTTTACCTCCAGCACCGCGAGTACAATGCATCTATAGGGGCTCTGCTGCTTTACCTCAGCCTGCTCCTTCCGCGGCCGCTGTTCGCCGCATTCGTGAACCTGCCGCGATGAGCGGTTTCCACGCTATCTGAGTTCATTCATGAAGGAGCCATCCCCGCCGGTGAAGACGCGCACAACTCTGACCGCCATTTTTTGCGCTGTTGCCTTGGCCGCCGTGGCCCCGTTGGGTCTTGCCCAGCAGACGCCCCCGCTCTCGCCGCCGCGCCCAGGCTTCAGCTTTCCGCTCAAGCAGACCCTCACCTACTCGGTAGACTGGCGGGTCTTCCCCGCCGGAACAGCCGTGGTGCGCTTTGAGGCGGCAGGCGACCGCGAGAACCTGACCGCCAGTGCCGACACCAGCGGCGCCATAAACCTGCTCTTCCACGTCGCCGACCGCTTCCAGTCCATCTTTGACCGCACCACGGGCTGCACCTACGACTTCAACAAGCAGACCGTAGAAGGCCGCCGCCAGGTCACCTCGACGCTCCACCTCGACTACGCCCAGAACCGCTCCGTCCTGGACGAGAAAAACCTGGTCTCCAAGCAAACCAAGCTCGTGGAATCAACCGCGCCCGCCTGCCTCACCGACCTGCTCTCCGGCGTCTTCTACGCCTCGTCGCAGCCCATCGAATTGGGGCACAGCTTCGTAATACCGGTGGTGGACGCCATGCACATCGTGCCCGTGACTATGAAGGTCGAAGGCCGCGAGGAGATCAAAACCCAGCTCGGCGTCTTCAAAACCCTGCGCGTGCAGCCCACCGCCGCCGCCGGCGTGGTCAAGAATCGAGGCAACATCTGGATCTGGTACACCGATGACGAGCGCCACCTGCCCGTACAGATGCGCGCCCGCCTCTTCTGGGGCACCATCACCTTCCGCTTGATTGGAAACGACAATAAATAGCTACACTCGGCCCATAACTCACATACGCGAACTTGCTAACTCGCGATCCCCGCGAAGCGGGGGCTAACTTGCTGCATCTGTCAAAACTTTTTCCAACTGCGCCAGCCGGGTGCCCCATCCTTTTCGCAGCTTTATCGCGGAAAGGGTGGGAAACCGCAAATTCTATCCGCCCGTCTCACCCCAGCAACTCCCCGACAATCCCCGCCGCAGCCTTCAGCGCCGTATCAATTCCCGCCTGTTCCTTGCCGCCCGCTTCCGCAATCTCCGGTTTCCCGCCGCCCGATCCACCCACCAGCTTTGCCACCGCGCCCACAAGCTTTCCTGCCTGAATCCGCTTGGTCAGTCCCGGCGTCACTCCCGCAATCAGCGCGACTTTGCCCTCCGGCTGCGCCGACGCCAGCACCACCACGCCCTCGCCCAGTTTCTGCTTCAAATTATCGACGAGCGTCCGCAACTGTCCGCGCTCCAGTGCGTCGGCGCGCAACGTCACCAGCCGCACGCCCTTCACGTCCACTCCACGTGCAAGCGCCTCATCCAGCGCCCCGGCAGCCGACTTCATCCGAGCCTCGTCCAATTCCCGCCGCAGCCGCTTCAGCTCATCTTCCTGCGCGGCAAGCCGGGCACGGAGCCCATCTGAAAGGCTGCCGCTCGCGGAGCCGGCCACTTGCGCCGCTACCTGCGCCACGGCAAAGTCCTCGCGGAATGTCTCCAGCGAGCCGAAGCCGCTAACCGCCTCCAGCCTTCTCACGCCGGACGACACCGACTCTTCGCTGACAATCTTCACCAGCCCAATCTCGCCCGTAGCCCGCGTGTGCGTCCCGCCGCAAAGCTCCGTCGAAAACCCATCTGATAGCTTCACCACCCTCACCTTGTCGCCGTACTTTTCCCCGAACAGCGCCATGGCATGGTACTCGTTCACGGCGACATCGATCGGCACATCCTCGATGGTCTCGACCCGCGCATCGGTCAGCACCTCGCGGTTCACGATGCTCTCAATCTCCTCCAACTCCTCATCGGCCACCTGCGCAAAGTGCGAAAAGTCGAAGCGCAGCCGGTCCGGATGGACCGCCGACCCGGCCTGCTTCACATGCGTCCCCAGCACCTGCCGCAGCGCCGCGTGCAGCAGATGCGTGCCCGTGTGATTCCGCCGGATCGCATCGCGTCGCTCCCCATCCACCACTGTGCGCACATGATCGCCGACCGCAAGTTTCTCTTTGAGCAGAGCCTTGTGCGCCCTCACTCCCTGCACCGGCAGCACGCACCCCTGAATCTCGGCCACAGTCGTATTCCCATCCGCCGAAGTGAACCACCCTGTATCGCCCGTCTGCCCACCCGAATCGCCATAAAAGCTAGTCTGATCCAGCACAACCTCAACCAGATCGCCAGCACTCGCCGCCGGAACCCCCCCGCCATCCTTCACAATCGCCAGCACTTCCGCGCCAGCAGCGGTGAGTTGCTTGTAGCCAAGAAACTCCGTTTTGGGTAATTCGCGATAAGCCGGGCTGGCGGTCTTCTGACTCCCACCCTTCCACGATGCGCGCGCACGTGCCTGTTCTTCCTCTCGCGATGAGTTGAATCCATCACTGTCGAATGGAATCCCTTCGTCATGACAGGCATCGGCTATGAAATCCTCCGGAAGTCCGAAGGTCTCGTAGAGATGGAACGCTTTTTTGCCTGTGAACCTGGATTCATTCCACGCGTCTTCAATCACCATTGCTTGTGCTGCGCCGATCGGCCCTGCAATCACATTCGACGCAGCAATCAACCGCTCACGTAAGTTCCCAGATGATGATTCTATTGAGTCGAGGACGGGGCGCGCGGCATCGAAAGCTTTCTGCGCGACTAATAACGAGGACTTAGGAATAGGTTGCACTTTGGGGACAAATAGCTGCTGGTAGAACCGCAAAGAGCGCGGATCTGCACAAATGGAATCATTCAGCCTTGCCATACCGATTTTTAGTACACGGTCAAACTGCTTTTCCTCCGCCTCGATTACCTTTGCCACGCGCGCAGCCGTATTCACTAGCTCCGGGTACGCCTTTTGCATCTGTTCGCGTACTTCGTAGACCATTTGATAAAGAAACGGCTTCTCCTGCCCCAGCAGCCGCCCATGCCGAATCCCGCGCCGCAAAATTTTCCGCAGCACATACCCGCGCCCTTCGTTAGATGGCAGCACGCCGTCGTTGATGAGAAATGTCGCGGCGCGGGCGTGGTCGGCGATGATGCGGAGCGAGGCGTTATCGACCAGCTTCGCTATTCTGGATTTCAACTCAAACTCCGCCAGCTTCGACGACGCATTTGCCAGCGCTGTCAGATTCTCTAACTCCACCGACTCCGCTAACCCCGTCAACTCCGCTGCTCGAACAATCAGCCGCGTAAACAAATCCGTCTCAAAGTTGGAAACCTTCCCTTGCAGTACAGCCGCCAGCCTCTCCAGGCCCGCGCCGGTATCCACACAGGGCTTGGGCAGCGGTTCCAAACTAAACTCACACAGAGTGTGCGTAGGATTGGATTGCAAATACGCCGCAGAAATGGGCTCAATTCCGTACTGTGATCGATCACATTCAGGATGGGACTTCAAATATTGCTCACCTGGCCCGCATATATGGGCTTGGTTTTGATTGCGTCCTCTGCTGCAATAGCGATTAAACTGCATGAAGACCAGATTCCAAATCTCCACGTAGCGCGCTTCGTCCTGTCCAAACGGCTTATCAACTCCCGGAGTCTCCGCCGCCTCGATTCCCATGTCGTAAAAAATCTCCGAGCACGGACCGCACGGGCCCGTCTCGCCCATCTGCCAAAAATTATCTTTTAGCCCGTATTCGTGAATCCGTTCCTTCGGCACGCCGGCTTCAATCCAGTAGCCCTCGGCCTCGTCGTCGCGCGGCACTCCATCAGCGCCTTCGAAAATCGTCACGTAAAGCCGCTCCACCGGAATCTCGAAGCAGCCGTCCGCGCGCTTGCCTGTAATCAAATCCCAGGCAAAAGCAATCGCCTCGCGCTTGAAATAATCTCCGAACGAGAAGTTCCCCAGCATCTCAAAAAACGTATGATGCCGCCGCGTAAAGCCAACGTTTTCCAGGTCGTTGTGCTTCCCTCCGGCCCGCACGCATTTTTGCGAAGTCGTCGCCCGCGCGTAATCCCGCCGCTCGGCCCCCAGAAAAAGGTCCTTGAACTGGTTCATCCCCGCGTTGGTGAAGAGCAGCGTCGGGTCGTTCAAAGGCACCAGCGAGGAAGAGTGCACCCGGCGGTGCCTCCTCGACTCAAAAAAGCGCAGAAAAGCTTCGCGAATCTCGTTCCCCGTCATTTCGTTCTTTGGGCGGTTTTCCATAGCGTATTCAGTGTATCCAATGCGGGCGTCACTTCACCCCGCTCATTCATGGGAGAATGAAGGTGTGAACCGTCATGACAAACGACAATCTCGAAGAATCCCCGCCCTCCCCCGAAAGCACGCCTGAGCCTGTCAGAGAACCAACTCTTGATGCGGCCCCCGAGGTCACGCCCGAGCCAGTCCCCGAACCCGTCGCGCAGCCAGTCGCCGAGACAGCTCCCGAGCCTGCGCCAGAGTCCATCGCCGAAGAGCCGCCAATCGACGAACCTTCCGAGCCTCAGGAATCCTTCGCCGACATGCTCAGCGCCTTCGAACGCAGCCACTCGCACAAATCCGAGCAGCCCGGCCAGCGTCAGCTTCAGGGCGTCGTCGTCTCCCTCTCCGCCGACCAGGTCTTCCTCGACATCGGCTACAAGACCGAAGGCGTGTTGCCCCGCTCAGCCTTCGACAACAACGCCAACGCCGTCCGCCCCGGCGACACCTTCCCTGTCTCGGTCACCGGCCGCAACGAAGAACACTACTACGAGCTTTCGCGCTTCAAAGTGGCCCAGCCCCGCGACTGGTCGGCCCTCGAAGCCGCTTTTGCCGAGAAGCTGGCCATCGTCGGCACCGTAACTGAAGTCATTAAGGGCGGCCTGTCAGTTGACGTTGGCGTCCGCGCCTTCATGCCCGCCAGCCGCAGCGGAACCAAAGACGCAGCCGAGCTCGAAAAGCTGGTGGGCACCGAGATCACCTGCCGCATCACCAAGCTCGACGTGACCGATGAAAACGTCGTCGTCGATCGCCGCGCCGTCCTTGAAGAGCAGGCCCGCGGGCTAACCGAAGCCCGCCACGCCGCCCTCAAGGAAGGCTCGACCGTCACCGGCACCGTCCGCACGCTTATGCCTTACGGCGCTTTCATCGACCTGGGCGGCATCGACGGCCTGCTCCACATCTCCGACATTGCTCACGCCCGCGTCACCAAACCCGAAGACGTCCTCGCCGTCGGCCAGGAACTCCAGCTCAAAATCCTCAGAATCGACACCGAAACCAAAAAAATCTCTCTCGGCCTCAAGCAGCTTCAGCCCGAACCCTGGCAAACCGTCAGCCTTGCCGTCAACCAGCGCATCACCGGCACCATCACCCGCCTGACCGACTTCGGCGCATTCGTCGAAATCGAACCCGGCATCGAAGGCCTCATCCACATCTCGGAGATGTCCTACGGTAAAAAGCTGCGCCACCCCTCCGACCTGCTCAAGCAGGGCGACCGCGTCGATGCTGTCATTCTCGCCATCAAGCCGGAGGAGCGCCGCATCTCGCTCGGCCTGAAGCAGACCCTCGCCGATCCATGGACCGCAGTCGAGCGCAGCTTCCCCGTCGGCGCGCAGATTCAGGGCCCCATCACCAAGCTGATGAACTTCGGCGCCTTCGTGCAGTTGGCCGAGGGCGTCGAAGGCCTGGTCCACATCAGCGAGATCACCGCCGAGCGCCGCCTCAATCACCCCTCGGACGTTCTGCGCGCCGGCCAGATCGTCAAAGCGCAAGTCCTGGCCATCGACCCGCAAAAGCGCCAGATCAAGCTCAGCATGAAGCAACTCATTCCCACCGACATCGACGAGTACATCGCCGAACACAAGCCTGGCGACACTGTCTCCGGCCGCGTCGTCGAGCAATCCCCAAGCCTCATCCACGTCGAGTTGGGCGACGGCATCCGCGCCGTGTGCCGCTTCAAACCGGGCAGTATAGCCGCACCAACCGGCTTAGCGGATATAGAAATAAAGAGCGAAGCCAAGCTCGAC
>JBAVYF010000382.1:0-3100 GCA_049698655.1 Occallatibacter sp.
GGCGTGACGGCAACCTCCTGGCCGATAGCGATGGAGCCAATGGACGATGTACCCCATTTGTTCACCGGCCGGAGCAGGCCGCGCGTCTCTCCAGGCAACTCGGCGCCGGTTCGGCTCCCAAAGCCGAAGTCGCGGACGTACTGGTAGAAGCGGTCCGGACCGACTTTGAGAGCAAGCTTGACGGCGGCTACATCGCTGGAAACCTCGAGCGCCTGATGAACCGGGATGCGACCGTAGTGTTCGCCCTGGTTGTCGTGAATGACGCGGCCGGCGAGGGTAATCTGGCCGCCCTGGCAGTCGATTATGTCATCCGGCGCGGCTACTTTTTGTTCCAGCGCAGCCGAATACGTTACCAGCTTGAAGACCGAGCCGGGCTCGTAGACGTCGCTGACGGCATGGTTCCTGAGCAGCTCCGGCGTGGCGTGGTGAAAGTCGTTGGGGTTGAAGGTGGGGCGGATGGCCAGCGCAAGAATCTGGCCGGTGTGCACGTCCTGGACAACCACGGTGCCATTGGCCGCCTGGGTGCGCTCCATGGCATGATCCAGCGCACGTTCAGCCATGAACTGAATGTTCTCGTCGATGGTCAGCACCAGGCTCCGGCCCGGCTGGGGTTCGCTCTCGCTGGAGCCGAGCACGTGGCGGCGCGCATCCAAGGCCGTATACATGCGGCCGGCGACGCCATGCAACTGCGGCTCGAACTTCAGCTCCAGGCCGCCCAGGCCGTTGTCGTCCGTGCCCACATAGCCCAGCACCTGCGCGGCGATCTCATTGTCCGGGTAGAAGCGCTGAAACTCTTTCTGGAAGTAGATGCCTTTGATGGAAAGCGCCTTTACGCGAGTCGCCATCTCTGGTGTCACCCGACGGGCAACCCAGGCAAAGCTGTGCCCCGCAGTGAGCCGCGCGGCAATCTGCTCCTCGGTTGTTTGCGCATCGCCGGGGTCGGTGTGGACGATGGCGGCCAGCGCATGGGCGGTCGCCTGCTTTTCGTCAGCATTTATCTCAGGGGGTACGGCAAAGATCGAGTCCACCTGCACGGTCATGGCCAGTTCGCGCAGGTTGCGGTCATAGAGGACGCCGCGGCGCGGAGCCACCTCGAAGGTGCTCTGCTGCTGTTGTTCAGCGCGCTTCACGAACTCCTGGTGGCGCACGACCTGGAGCCAGAAGAGGCGAAAGACAATCAGGACAGCCCAGGCCAGAAAAAACAGGCAGATCAGCCAGAAGCGCGGCCGCTTGAGAGGCATGACGCGCGGCGCAGGGTTGCGGTTCCGGCTGGGTCGAACGGTGGGCGGCATGGGTAATCGCTCCAGTAAAGAAACTGCGCTATATTATTGCGCGGTAGGAACTGGAGGAACGGCTTGTGCAAGCACTGGAGCAGAGGCGTCGGGAGCAGCAGTGGGGTGAACCATCTGACCCGGCTGCGGCGCGGCAAGGCCCAGCTCACGGGCCATTCTGTCGATGCGGACCGGCTGGGTGAGCTGCGCCTCGGAGAGGCGCAACTGACGATTTTCCTCGCGCAACTGCTCGCGGACCTGCTTTTCCGACTCGATCCGGTAGCCGCTCTCGATAGCGCTGAAGTGCTGCAAGCCATAGATCATGATCAGCAGGAAGAGAACGGCGATGGCTTTGGAAAACAGGCGAATCTGACGGGCCCGCGCCGGATCGGCCGCCTTGACCAGGCGGCTGTTGTCAAAGCGCTTGGGAATAATGAACTCCGGCGTGCGCATACCCCGCCGGCGCAGAGCTTGCTGAGCCATTAGCTCGGCGTTGCGCTCCGCGACACGCGCGCTCCAGCTTCTGCCCGCTTCAAAATAGGATGTTGCGCATGCCGCCATGGTGTCCTCCGCAGTGTCAGTGTTCACTGACCACTGTTCACTGTCTTTCAGCCGCCCTCAGCTTTGCGCTCCGCGAACGCGGGTTGCGCTCCAACTCCTCTTCGCCGGCTGTGACCGGCTTTCTGGTTAAAATCTCCCAGATTCCCTGCCGCGCGCCTTCGCGCAGGCTGTCTTTTGCGATGCGATCTTCCAGCGAGTGAAAACTGATGACGACCAGTCTTCCGGAGGGCTTGAGCAACGCGGGTGCGGCCTCCAGCAAAGCCCGAATCTCATCTAACTCGCGATTTACATAAATACGAAGAGCCTGAAATGTTCTGGTAGCAGGATGAATGTGCGCTTGTTTCATTGTCGGGGCGGCTGAGGTTACAATACGGGATAACTGGCCCGTGGTTGTTACCGGCCGCCCGCGAACAATGGCTCTGGCGATTCTCCGCGACCTCCTTTCTTCTCCGTATTCGTAAATAAGGTCCGCAAGCTCTCGCTCGTTCGCCTCATTCACCACCTGTGCGGCGGTTAGGTTGGAGCGCGTGTCCATGCGCATATCCAACGGCCCATCCGCCATAAAACTAAAACCTCTTCCGGCCTCATCCAGTTGCAGGCTGCTGACTCCAAAGTCGGCCAGCAAACCATC
Organism: Occallatibacter sp.; assembly: GCA_049698655.1. GTDB lineage: Bacteria > Acidobacteriota > Terriglobia > Terriglobales > Acidobacteriaceae > Telmatobacter. The sequence continues at coordinate 2,464 of JBAVYF010000382.1, forward strand.
CACCGAAGCCGGCTGCAAATGCCGGGTAATCGAGCTGAAAGCCTCGCCGATCAAAGTAACTCGCGGCGCCTGACTTCCTAACTCCCGGCAAACCTCGTCTAACTTCTCCTGTGCCAGCGCCAAAGCCTCGGGGTCCCGGTCAAAGCCGATCAGATGCCCCCTGGCTCCCAGCAGCCTTGCAATTCCGGCTGCGTGCCCGGCCAGACCCAGCGTGCAGTCCACCACCGCAGCCTCCGGACGCACGCGGAGAAGGTCAATCACTTCCTGAAAAAGAACCGGCGCATGTTTTTCGATCGATTTCTTCATGCGCTCCCCCTGGGGGGCCATGGTGTTCAACTCCGCCGCTTGAGAAGCGTCGCCAGCGACTGGCGATCCTCCGCCGATAATGCGTTGGCCAGCAGACTCTGTTCAAAGACTTCGAGGTTATGAACCTCCAGGTAGTGCAGCTTCCCCAGCACCGCTACTTCGGCGTCCAGCCTGGCCGTCCCGCGCAGAATCTGCGGCAGCAAGAGCCGGCCCTCTTTATCCATCTCCACCTGCTGGCCGTAGTAGCTGGTCAGGTTCAGGTACTTCTCCACCGCGTCGTCCATGGTGCTGGATTCGGCCAGTAAAGTTTCCTGCCGCTCCCACTCCGCCA